>NZ_CAWQOY010000162.1:0-25779 GCF_963896525.1 Nodularia sp. LEGE 04288 | reverse complement strand
TTCTCCCCTGCACCCTGCCCCCTGCCCCCCTGCCTCTTATCTGTCTACAGATCCCATGATTACGTCAACACTGCCGAGGATGACGACAATATCTGCAACTTTCATCCCTTTTAGTAGTTCGGGGACAATTTGCAGGTTGTTGAAATCAGCCGGGCGAATTTTCCACCGCCAAGGGAAGCCGTTGTCATCGCCTACTAGATAAATTCCCAGTTCACCTTTGCCGCTTTCTACACGGGAATAGATTTCACCTTTGGGCATTTTAAAGGTCGGTGAAACTTTTTTACCAATGTATTGGTAGTCAAAGGCATCCCACTCGGATTTTTTTCCCGCCGCCATCCGCTTGGCTTCTAGGTTTTCGTAGGGGCCTCCTGGTAGTCCTTGAATTGCTTGGCGAATAATTTTCACAGATTCGCGCATTTCTCGCATCCGCACTACGTAACGGGCGAAGCAATCACCGGCGGTTTCCCACTGTACGTCCCAATCAAAATCGTCGTAACATTCGTAGTGGTCAACTTTCCGCAAATCCCATTTCACTCCAGAGGCGCGTAACATGGGGCCGGATAGTCCCCAGTTGATTGCTTGTTCGCGGGAAATCGTGCCAATACCTTCGACACGACGGCGGAAGATGGGGTTATCTGTTACCAGACGTTCGTACTCGTCAACTTTGGGTAATAAGTAGTCGCAGAAGTCTAAACATTTATCTACCCAACCATAGGGTAAATCAACTGCTACGCCACCCACACGGAAGTAGTTGTGGTTGACCATCCGGTAGCCAGTGGCAGCTTCCCACAAATCATAAATCATTTCCCGTTCTCTAAATTGGTAGAAGAAGGGAGTTTGCGCGCCTACGTCAGCGAGAAAGGGGCCAAACCAGAGTAAATGGTTAGCAATTCGGTTCAGTTCCAGCATGATGACGCGAATGTAGCTGGCGCGTTTGGGAACAGTTACACCTGCTAGTTGTTCTGGGGCGTTAACGGTGACTGCTTCGTTAAACATCCCGGCGGCGTAGTCCCACCGACTGACGTAGGGGACGTACATGACAGTCGTCCGGTTTTCGGCAATTTTTTCCATTCCCCGGTGCAAATAGCCAATTACCGGTTCACAATCAACGACATCCTCGCCATCCAATGTGACAATTAACCGCAAAACCCCGTGCATTGAGGGGTGGTGTGGCCCCATATTCAGCACCATAGGTTCGGTGCGGGTTTCTAGTCTTGCCATAAGTTCCTTGTTCTCCCGTTATGAAAATTTCAACTTGAACCGCGTGATGCCAACCAGACTCGATTAATCTTGTCTGCCAAAATCAGGTAAGGGAAATATTGTTGAGAAGTCGCCTAAGCAGCGTCTACATCTATCGCCCATACAGGAGTATGTTGGAGAGGAGTGGCAGCAAAGAGATTTTACTTGCTGTTTTATTTTGTTTCACTTCTTCAACTATTATATGGAGCTTGAGATTCAGGGAATTGAGGCGCAGGAATTTCTTCATGTGCCAGTTTTAAGCCAAGAGGTGATTGCAGGTTTGGCTGTACGTCCTGGCGGACATTATCTTGATGCTACGGTGGGCGGTGGTGGTCACAGTCGCCTGATTTTAGAGGCTGCAACTGATGTGCGGCTAACGGCTATTGACCAAGATGAGGATGCTTTAGTGGCGGCGCAAAAGCATTTAGCTGAGTTTGGTGACAGGGTAGAGTTTATTCTCAGCAATTTTTCGGCTTATAAATATACTCCTAACACTTTCGATGGGATTTTGGCTGATTTGGGTGTAAGTTCTTACCATTTAGACCAGCCAGAACGGGGTTTTAGCTTTCGCCACGCGGCAAATCTGGATATGCGAATGGATCAGCGACAATCTTTAACGGCTGCTGATGTGATTAATGAATGGGATGAGACGGAATTAGCTGATATTTTCTTTAAATACGGTGAGGAACGACTATCACGGCGCATTGCTAGGCGGATTGTGGAAAGACGACCATTTCAAACTACCACTGAATTGGCTGAGGCGATCGCCTATGCTGTCCCCCGTCAATATCGTTATGGTCGGATTCACCCAGCTACAAGGGTTTTTCAAGCTTTGCGAATTGTGGTTAATGATGAGTTAAAGTCTTTAGAAACTCTTTTGGATCAAGCCCCGAAGGCGCTGGTTCCCGGTGGACGCATTGCCATTATCAGTTTTCACAGTTTGGAAGACCGCCCGGTGAAACATGGTTTACGCAATTCTCCTTTACTCAAGGTATTGACTAAAAAGCCAATTACTGCTGAGGAGGAAGAATTAGGGAATAATCCGCGATCGCGTTCTGCCAAGTTGAGGATAGCTCAGAGAGTGGGAGACTCAGACACTCAATAGTATTTTCCCAGGATGACACCAAACAAATTCAGTTGTTTGAATTTTTGAAAAAACTCATGAAACCTCACCCCAACCCTCTCCTTACTAAGGAGCTACCGTGTACACACAAGTCCTATCTGTCTGCGTTTACGTCTATTTTGCCCCCTAAATCCCCCAAGTCTGGGGGACTTTGAAAATTCTTGTTCCCCCATAATTGGGGGCTAGGGGGCGATTCGATCACTTGTGTGTATACCGTAGTTACTAAGGAGAGGGAGCAGGAGTATTTTTCTTTAAGCCACAATAATTGCCCACATAGTAACTCCCAAGCCAATGGCGGCTAGATGTTGCCAAAAGAGCGATCGCACAGGTTGACGAGCAATTTTTTGGGTTAAAATCATCGTTAATAACACTGAGAAAATCAGAGTAGCACCTTGTAAAAAGTCAATCACAGTTGGATGAGCTACCAAAATTGGTAATTGTTCCCCATTTAAACCAAAAGTAGCAAAAGTCACAGGTAAAATTCGCCCACCTTCACCCAAACCCAAACGCAGATAATGAGCTAAGTTACCCCCCAGCACCAATGGTAGGTAACCATAGGTAAGTTCCAGAAATGGTCGAGGTTTCCGCCCAAATTTAGTTAACTGCATCAAGCCATAAGCCGCAAAAATTACCGCCGTCGGGATGATCAAAATTAGCAGAGAAAATCCCAAATGCTGCCAAAACAAAGTTAAATCAATTTCTAAACCTAACCAAGACTGCAACTCTGGTAAACGATGCAGATAAACTCCACCCAACAGCAAAAACAACAACGCCACTTCATAGCTGTGGGGTGTATGAGTTGTCCACAGTTCAATCGCCGGGGGACGCAAATTGAACTCAACGGAACGATGGGGACAAGCTTTGAGACAAGTCATACACAATACACAGTCTCGATTGTCTGACAACTGTGCTGGGTGGGAATATACCGGACAGCCATTAGTTTCTAAGCCTTCGCCCTTTTCGGGGCCGCCTTTGTAACACTGATAAGTAGTGCAAGAAGCCGAACAGATACCTTGTTGCGCCCTGAGTTCAGTCATCGAAAGTTTAGCAAATAAACCATTCATTCCCCCAATAGGACAAAGATACCGACACCAAAACCGCCGCTCAAAAATGGCTGAGAAAATCATCGCCCCAGCCGTAATTAACAGTAGTAAACAAGCGGAAAGATAGGCGGTATTTTGTAAATCCCAGAGTTCTTCCCATAAGAAAATCAAGGCAAATAGTCCAAACATGAACCATCCGCCCCATTTTTCAGCTTTTTGTCTCGGCCAACCTTTGAGTTGTCTGGGAAACAGCCATAGCGAAAGTTTTTGGGTAATTTCGCCGTAGATCATAAAAGGACAGACAGAACACCAGATTCGACCTAAGAAGGGGAAGAGAAACAGAAAGAACGGCCACCACCAAGCCCAAAAGAAATTTAAAACAAAATTGCGATCGCGTGTTTGCGGCCCCATAAATAAAATGGCAATGATCACCGCAAACCCGGCGAACGTCAAACCATAATTAATCCGATCTGGCCACCAAGGACTCCGCAGAAATTGCCGCAACCGAGGATAAGCATTTAAAAGGTTGAGACGTAATTGTTTTTTCTGCGTTTGGGCTGACCAAAATATTTCTTCTGTTAACTCTCGGCCATCACCTACCTGTACAATTGCCCGTTCCACAAGATTTTTTAATTCCTTGAGATTACCGGGGAAATCGTAGGACTGTAAGCGCCGCAAAGCTTCTGGGGTTATTTTTGGTTTAGAAAGACCCTTACCCCGAATATAAAGACTGGTGTAATATTCTACTTGGGCTTGAATATCTGTTTTCCGTACCCGTAGCGGCGGCACTTTAATCATACAACCAATACACCGTTCAATCTCCGATTGAGTTTTTTCGGAAACAATGATCACACGGGCTTTACAGGGGCGAGGTTCAGCAGCTGGTTCTCCCGCACGAGTCACCGGAGTATATTTGCCTGTTTTTACCAACTGTGCCACAGACGGTAATAATTCTGGAGGCAATTCTTGGATATTGTTAAAAACAATCGTGCCTTCCCCCAGCCATTCTAATAGTCCTGGTTTACCCCCAGCGCGACCGAACAAATCCATCCCGCTCGTTTGGAGAATTCCACAGTTGACCTTAATAATCGGTTCTCGCCTTTTGGGTGACCCGTAGTGAATTAGGGCGGCTATATTATCTTTTTCTAAGCCTGGTTCGCCGAAAATTTCTACAGATTCACCTTTGCTTGCGGCTTCTCTAATTTGCTCTCGCAGACGCACAGCATAGCGACTTGTACCCACAATTCCGCGTTGGGCTTTGGTAACCAGATATGGCCGCAAGGCGACAGCACGTTCTTGTTCATAGCCAAGTGCAGATGTTACCTGCGCCAATTCTTGAGCGAGTAAACGGGAAAAGGCCTGAGAAATTTCCGGGTATTGGGCGACTAATGAACGAAAATTAGCAGCAGATATCACCAACAACTGGCATTCAGTCACAGTAGTAACTGTACAAGGAGTTAACTCATCTAACAGCAATTCCTTGAGTTGAACGATTGCGCCGGGGAGAAAACCACAGGCTAAGGCGGGGTTATTTTTACTGCTAGTCTGGCTTTCGAGTTGCCCTTGTTGCAGAATGTAAAGCGCTTCTGGGGAAGTACCTTCACTAACTAAACGGCTTCCGGCTGGAAAAAATTTTGACTCAATGACTTGAGCGATCGCATCTAGCACCGCAGGTGAGAGAATTCCTAAAGGTGTGCGTTCTTGTAGCCATATAACCGTTTCTGGAGATGTCATGATATATTCTCCGTGCGGGTTGATGTATAAAATATAAAAGGATTATCGCTGATCAAGACTGTGAAAACAGTTTTGTCCAAGACGTAAATTACCATGACATTCCGGACAAACCAGACACACTGTACATCATATTCCGGGAGATTGACAAACCATCAAACCATCCATAAACTGATATTGACATCATATCTGATAGTTTAGAAAATGCTTCTAGGAACCGCAAACAGAACTTCACCCCAACAATCAGCAACGCACCTGACTGGCAAAATCGGCAGGGGTAGCGAGATATGCGGATCATTGGAGTCTGAAAATTCTCATGATCCTCTGAGAAGATCACAAAACTCATTCAAAAAACAAAATTAAATTACCAACCGCAATACGTGATGAATTTATTGAATCTGCCTAATCTGTGGGTACCTTTAGCGTTGTTAGGTTTAATTGTGCTAGCTGCGGTGTTTTTCAGTCGCAGTACTTGATTTCAAGACAAGTTAGCTTGACATCACGACACCCAACACTTACCGCAGAGAAATCTGATTTTATTCTTCATATGAAAGAGTTCATTTAATCGATAAATTAGTGGCATTAAAGTCACCATTACGCAAATATACGATATATTAACTTAAGTATTTGATTTAATCCTGGTGTTGAACCTAGCATTAAATTTTAAGACTGTGAGCAAAAGAGATCAGTTGCATAAACTGGTGAAAAATTGGGATTACTCCTCAGATATAGCAGAGATTTTCCAGAAAACAAAGACTGAAAAATCAAATTAATTTAATCCATGTTTTTCTCAAAAAATTCTCAGATATAAAAAGTTAAGGATGAGTAATGCCAGAAAATGAGTGGGAACAAATACGCCACCTGTTGGTTGTCCAAGACTCTCAAGGACAGCAGATTATCCCCCTTCACGAGGCTACTTATTCTCTGGGACGGCATCGTGAAAACTCTATCGTCCTTCGTTCACCTTCAGTATCCAGGCAACACGCAATTTTATTGCGAGTAACTATTGCAGAAACTGACCAATATCGCTTTCGGATTATAGATGGTAACTTCACAGGCAGGGGTAGTAGTAATGGGTTATTAGTCAATGGGACTAAATGCTTCTCTCATAACCTCAAGCATGGAGATGTCATTATATTTGGTAACAATCAAGCTCAGGCTAAATACTATGCTGTTTCTAACCTTTCAGAATCAGCATTTTTGGCCTGTTCTGAAGTTGAAGACCTATCGGAATTTCTGTCACGGGAAGCCGACCCCCTGAATGATTTTACATTTTTACTGAGTGATCCTGACTCTGAAGAAGCTAATGATACAGCCTTAGCTCGTTTAGCGTCTTTCCCAGAAATGATCCCCAATCCGATTATTGAGATTGATTTAAAAGGGAGGGTAACTTATCTCAATCCAGCTGCGTCTTTGGAGTTTCCCAAACTCAAGACAATGGGCAAACAACACCCGATGCTGACAGGCTTACTCAGTGCAGTGGCTAATCGCCAGAAAAATCCTTTTGTGCGGGAGGTGCAAGTTGGTCAAAAAATCTTTGAACAATCCGTACATTTTTTGCCAGAAAGTGATTTAATTAGAACTTTTGTTGCTAGGGAAATTACACAGCAAAAACAAGCTGAAGCCGAGCTAAAGCAGCGCGATCGCTTGCTCAAGGCAGTTGCAGAAGCAACCAATTATTTGCTGGTAGAAATGAACTATGAAATGGCTATTGACAAAGTGATGGCGGTGCTGGGAGAAGCCGCTAAGGTAGATCGCGTCTATTTCTTTAGTAACCACATCGATGCAGAAACCGGGGAAATGGCAGTTAGCCTCCAGTTTGAATGGACAAACGTCAAAACAGGATCTTCCCTCCACCACTGGCAAAAGAAAACTTATCGGTCTGCTGAATTAGAACGTTGGTATGCTGTTCTCTCTCGTGGACAACCAATTAAGGGACTCACAAGAGAATTTCCTGCCGCCGAGCGAGAATTACTCTCCAGAGACGGCATCAAATCTCTGCTTCTAGTACCTCTGCGGCTAGAAAAAGAATTTTGGGGTTATCTTGGCTTAGTAGATTGTTCCACAGAGCGTCTTTGGTCGAAGCATGAAGAAACTACACTTTTGACAATGGCCGCCAGTATCAGTGGTGCTTGGCAGCGTCAGCAGGTATTTGCCAAGATCCGCTTTCAGGCTCTTCATGATCTCCTGACTGAATTACCCAATCGGCTATTATTCGATGAGATGCTGCATAAAGCCGTACCCAACTCGTTTCGCAATGGGGAAGCTTTAGCGGTGATGTTTCTTGATTTAGATCGTTTTAAGGGGATCAATGACACCTTGGGTCATAAACTGGGAGATCGATTATTACAAGACGTGGCGCAAAGATTGAAAAACTGTCTCAGAGAGGGAGATACTTTTGCCCGTTGGGGAGGTGATGAATTTACCATCCTCCTACCGCGCGTGAATTATCTTGAAGAAGTATCCCAGGTAGCACAGAGGCTTTTACAAGCCTTAGAGGATGTATTTTATCTGGACGGACACGAACTATATGTGAGTGCCAGCATCGGCATTGCCTTACTTGATGAACATAGTCCTGATGCTGAAACTTTAATTCAGCAGGCAGATACTGCTTTGTATTATGCCAAGGATCAGGGCAGAAATAACTACCAGTTTTACAACAATACCCTCAATACCAAAAATCCTGAACTCCTCACCTTAGAAAAGAGCTTGCGCTATGCCCTAGAAAGGAAAGAATTAATGGTCTATTATCAGCCTAAAATAAATATTATCACGAAAAAAATTACTGGTATGGAAGCGCTGTTGCGTTGGCAGCACCCTGATATGGGATTAGTCGCGCCCAATGTTTTCATTCCTCTGGCTGAGGTAAATGGATTAATTATCCCTATTGGCGAATGGGTATTACATACAGCCTGTATTCAAAATCAAGCTTGGCAGCAAGCCGGATTTTCTCCCCTGACTATTGCCGTCAATTTATCTCCTCAACAGTTCCACCAACCTACACTGGTGCAGACTGTAGCGACAATTTTAGAACAGACAGGTTTAGACGCGGAATTTTTAGAATTAGAAATCACAGAAACGACAGCCATTGAAGATTCAGATTTTACTAGAACTGTGTTGCAAAATTTACAGCAGATGGGCGTTCATTTTTCTATTGATGACTTTGGTACTGGTCATTCTTCGCTGTCGCGTTTACAAATGTTACCATTTCACAATTTAAAAATTGACAGGTCTTTCATCCAAGAGTTGACAAAGGATGCCAAAGCTGCTCATATTGTCCAGGCGATCGTGACTTTGGGGAGAAGTCTAGGATTGACATTAACTGCCGAAGGGGTAGAAAAGCAAGAGGAACTGGATTTTTTGGCATCCATCGATTGTGAGGATGTTCAGGGTTTTCTGTTCTACAAACCCCTGTCGGCTGAAAAGGCTACAGAAATTCTCCAACTTGAAAAGGATGGGGGATTGCATGGGCAAATAGTTTCTCCTTCTCCCTTGTCTGTTTCTAATCCCCCGGAGGCGAGCTAGGTCTAAGTCTCTCCCTCCAGGAAGGCTGGGGCTTTGCCGAACTAGAAGGACTGGCGGGGGGTGAAGAACGGGGCTTGATGGTGGGTGGCGCAGCATCTGATTGTACTCTTCTAGTTCTTCTGGGAGGGGAAGATACTCTAGCAGGTCTAGCAGGTTGATTGGTGGTTTGTGGCTGAGAACGTCTTCTGGAACTTCTGGATGAGCGGGTAACTTTAGCACTGGGGGGACTTGGCTCACTTGCCGCAGGGGAAAGAGAACGATGCTGCACTGATTTCGGTTTGATAGGCTGCGCCTTAATGCTACCGACGCGACCTTGTAGTTTGGGTCTTTCGGGAAACTTTTCTACAGGCATTCCCTCCACTGCTTTTTCCATAAATGCTCGCCAGGTGTAAGCAGCACTACCACTACCTCCCGATGTGGGACGGTTGTTATCATTACCTAACCAAACGCCTGTGACTATTTGGGGAATGTACCCAATAAACCACAAATCGCGGGATTCATCGGAGGTTCCGGTTTTGCCGGCAACAGGTCTATTCTTTAATTGGGCAGGGCCGCCAGTACCGGCTTCGACGACGTTGCGTAGCATCCAGGTCATAATCCCGGCACTGGTGGGGTCAAGAACTCGCTGATGCTGGAAATCGTTTGACCAAACCACTTGTCCTTGACGGTTGAGGATACGGCGAATGCCATGAGCTTCTATGTACAATCCTTGAGTAGCAAAGCTGCCATAAGCGTTGGTTAACTCTAGTAGATTGACTTCATGGGAACCCAGGGCTAAAGAATAGGTGGGCTGGAGTTCGGATTTAATGCCCAATTTGCGGGCAGTATTCATAATTGGCTCAAATCCCACATCCAGCAATACCTTCACCGCAATTACATTAATGGAACGGGTGAGGGCATCTCTGATGGTCATGGAGCCGCGAAAATTTCTGCCATAGTTTTGTGGTTCATAGCCATCGACGACAAAAGGTGCATCCAAATACCTGTCGTTGGGACTTTTACCGCTGGCTATGGCTGCGGCATAGACAAATCCTTTAAATGTCGAGCCTGGCTGACGCTTTGCTTGGGTAACCCGATTAAATTGATTTTTACTAAAGTCTTTTCCTCCCACCATGGCCTGAATTTCACCGTTGCGGGGGTCTATGGCTACCAAAGATGCTTGAGTAAAGTTCTGCCAGCGACCTTGATTTTTCAAGGTTTTGGTAACTGCGGCTTCTGCGGCTTGCTGCCAAGTGGGATTCAGGGTAGTTTCGACTACTAAACCTCCTTGTGTCAACAAATCAGCAGAAACATACTTGGGTAATTCTTGGAGGACGTAACTGGCGAAGTAGGGCGATTGTACTTGTAGCCGCTGGGGAAAACTACTGTTGAGGTTGAGCGCTTCCTGAGCTGATGTCTGCCTTTGGGCTGATGTAATTAGTTCATCTTCATACATCCGTTGCAATACTATATTTCGTCGCTGGATGGCGGCTGTAGGATTTTGGATTGGGGAGTATAAACTTGGGGCCGGAGCTAATCCGGCAATCATTGCCGCTTCCGCTAGGGTGAGTTGGTCTACCGTTTTACTGAAGTATACCCAGGCGGCATCGGCTACACCATAAGCTCCAGATCCTAAATAAACCAAGTTTAGGTAACGTTCGATAATTTGATTTTTGGTTAACTCTTGCTCCATTTTCTGAGCTAGACGCACTTCTTTGAGTTTGCGCCAGATTGTCCGCTCTTGTTTGAGGAAGAGAATTCGCGCTAGCTGTTGGGTGATGGTACTACCACCTTCTACTACAGTCTGCGATCGCATATTATTTAAAGCGGCTCTGAGTATTCCTTGAGGATCAATACCATGATGATTTTCAAACCTTCTATCTTCTGAAGCAATAAAAGCTTGTTTGAGTTGATCTGGGATTTCCTCCAGTCTCAGCCGTTCTCTGGTGGCTTCACCTTGTTGTTGTAGTATGCTTCCATCAACAGCTTTGATGGTTAAGGTTTGCGCTCGGCTGGTCACTTTTAGTTCCGATTTTTCTGGCAAACTTTGATCGATGGTGCTAATGAAGTAGTGCAGTCCAATAATTGAACCACCTATACCCAAAGTTGCCCAAAACCAGCGCCGACGATAAAACGGTCGGTCTCGGCTGCTAAATATACTAGTGATTCCAGAGGAAACACTATTGATTTGACTCCATAACTGCCTTGTACTCATAAAGTTTGTGGGTGGTAAGCTCTCATTTTTCGCTTCCTTGTTCTCGTAATTATTACCAGGGGTCAATGGCGTTTCCTCCTTGTCAGAGTCGCTCCAATTGGTTGACCTGTGCTTGAACTAGGAGGTGAGCTTTCCCACATCAGTTCCTCTCTTAAAGTACCTGAGACCTATCCATTGTGTGAAAATCTTGGGGTTAGCGCACCACGTTTGTGTTAGTATAATAGCCTATAAATAATTAACTGAATTGATTAATACATAAAAATATTTTTGCGGGATTTTTTAATTCTTTGTCAGTATTCATACACCAGTTTTAACTAATTGTTCAAACCAGCAAGTTTATTACAGATATCTGCTCAAGGTGCGACAGATCAAATGAGTGCGATCGCCCTCGGTGGTAATATTGGCGATTCAGATCTGATTTTAGCCGCGGCTATAGAGACATTAGCCACAACACCAGGAATTAAGCTACAGGCTAAGTCCAGTTGGTATAGAACTAAAGCTGTCGGGCCACCGCAGCCAGATTATTTAAATGGTTGCGCCATATTGCAAGTACAAATGCCACCACTTTTATTATTAGAGACTTTACTGGCCACTGAACAAAAATTTGGGCGAGTGCGTCAAGAGCGCTGGGGTGCGCGATCGCTTGATTTAGATTTGTTGTTATATGATGACTTAATCATGGATACGCCCCAACTCCAGATTCCTCACCCCCGAATGCGAGAGCGGGCTTTTGTTTTAATCCCACTGGCAGAAATTGCCCCCAATTGGGTAGAACCCACTTCTGGACGCGTAATTCAAGATTTAGTCACAGAGGTAGACTGTTCTGATGTACTCTTATTAAAGAGCAATTAAAGTTACAGGTCAAAAAAAGAAAAGTCCCTGTTTTTACTAACCGAACAGTGTTTGTATATGTGTGTACATATAACATAAATTTACTATGCCATTAGGTAGAGAATTACCACAGTTACTGAAACAATGCTTGTTTTATAAAGGGCGCAAGTTTGATTTTGAAGTCAATCGCCTGCGTTTACCGAATAAAGCCGAAGGAGATTGGGAATGTATTCGTCACCCTGGTGGAGCCTTAGCTGTGCCTGTGACCCCAGACGGTAAACTTGTCCTCGTGCGCCAGTATCGTTTTGCCATTCAGGGAAGGATATTAGAGTTTCCCGCCGGGACTCTGGAACGCAATGAAGATCCTCTGGAAACAATACAGCGCGAAATTGCGGAAGAAACGGGTTATAGCGCCCAAAAGTGGGACAAACTAGGTGAATTTTTCCTCGCTCCCGGCTATTCTGACGAAATTATTTATGCTTTTCTCGCACGAGATTTGACAAAGCTGGAAAATCCGCCCAAACAAGATGAAGATGAGGATATCGAAACTGTCTTGATGACTCCCGAAGAACTGGAGAAAGCTATTCTCCAAGGACAGCCAGTCGATGCTAAATCAATTTCTAGTTTTATGCTGGCGCGTCCGTTTTTGCTGTAATTCTAGTCTCCCCTCTGCTGAATCAGGAACCACCGTTTACACACAAGGGATCGAATTTAGCCCAGCCCTTACAGAATCGCCCCCTAGCCCCCAATTATGGGGGAACAAGAATTTTCAAAGTCCCCCAAACTTGGGGGATTTAGGGGGCAAAATAGGCTCAAATGCAGACAGGCAGGACTTGTGTGTACACCGTAGCGCCAGCGAGGAGATGAGCAAGGGCTATATCTCAAGATTTTGTCTCACGATTAAGCCAAATACCTCTCAACCCAGCTGCTTTCGCACCTTGATAGTCCTCTACAATACTGTCGCCAATGTGCCAAGCTGCTTCCGGTGGACAATTATGTTTTGCTAAGGCGATCGCAAAAATTTGGGGATCAGGTTTAGCAGCACGGGCTTGGGTAGAAATCGTGATCGAGCTAAAATAACTACTCAATTCCAAGCTTTGCAATACTGAGAAAATTCGGGAATCGAAATTGGACAGTATCCCTAATTCAATTCCCTGTCGTCGCCAATCTATCAAAGATGACAAAACATCAGGATAAATGAACCACGGTTCCGCCGTCCCAAAGTGGATATAAAGTTCACTAAAAAATCCTGAAAAATCATCAAATTCTGACAAAACTCCGGCGCTTTCAAAAGTATTCAGCGCGATTTTCCGCCACCAATCAAACTCCTGTTGGGGAATATCATGTAACTCTGCATTGGGAAATATCGGCGGTGGTGCTGCTTTAAAGCTTTGCAGAAAGGTTGTATTCAATATTTCTGCGGAAACTTCAACTTCAAATTCCTTAGCTATTTGACTATAAACTTCGCCCACACTGCCTTTTACGCCGAAGAGTGTGCCGACAGCATCTAAAAGAATAACTTTCGGTCGTTCCATCAAACCTTGTATAATTAATTGTAAATTTGGGATTTTAGATGGTGGTGAAAACACCAAATTTTACTGAGAGAGTGTATCTATAATAGGACGAACTAGCCAATTAAATCCAACTTTCAGTTGATGATCTAAAGTTGGCATTCGATAGAGATAAGCCAGACGACGGGCAATATATGCGAAGGAACCATCTAATTTGATCCCTAAACCTGTCAGAGTGGCGTTGTCTTTGCCTAATACCATCATTTCCCCCAACGGCTGGTAACGGAATGGCAATAAAGGGCGATTAGTTAAAGAAGCCCAGATATTCCAAGCAGTATAATCAGCTTGTTGAAAAGCAACTTGGGCTGTAGCTGGGACTTGTTGACCTTCAGCATCAACACAGTCGGCTAAATCTCCCAAGGCAAAGATTTCTGGATGCTCTAAAACTTGTAAAGTCGGTGTAGTGGTGATTTGACCACGCTGATTTTGCTTTAAAGCCAGTGTCCGGACTACAGGTGAAATTCTTGTGCCTATAGTCCAAATGACTAAATCTACAGGAATTGTATCTACCTGATTTTTATATTCTAGGGAAATACTATCCAGTCCTATTGATTCAACTTTGGTTTCTAAATCCAGAAATACTTTTTTTGCGTCTAAAGCTTTTTTGGCAGCTTCGCGGTTAAATTCTGGGGAAGTGCGTAAAATTTGATCACCGATTTCAATCAGGCGGAAACGTCCCCTTTCTCCTAATCTGTCGGCTAACTTACAGGCTAATTCCACACCACTGTAACCAGCGCCTATAATGGCGACGCGAATTTTGTCTGCATCAGATTCTTCCAGAACTCGCAGACGTTCTTCTAAACGATAGACATCAGTAATGTTGCGGAATGGGTAAGCGTGGGATGTAGCACCGGGAACCATATCTAATGGTGTTTCTCCACCCAAAGCCAATACTAAGCGATCGTAGGCGATTTCTGGGCCATCTTGTAAATGTATCCGTTGTTGTTCGGTGTCAATTCCAGAGACAACTGCTTGATAAAACCGGACACCTGTGTTTTGCAGAAGTTCTGCAAAAGGTGGCGCAATTTCCCAGGTTTGCAATTCCCCGGTGAGTAATTCGTAGAGTAAAGGTGCAAAAATAAAGCGATCGCTTTGATCAACTAAAACTATTTCCGGTTTTTCGCCATTTTCCCAAGGTAACTGGCTTAAGCGGAGGGCTGTGTAGAGACCACCAAAGCCTCCACCAAGGATACATATTCTAGGAGTTTGTTTAGTCATCGATTTTATAGGAAAGTCAATCCCCGCATGGCAACTACCTTCAGTCTAGTAGATTTATGATGGTGACTGACTGCAATAATAGAATGCAAGGCAAGACGATTTATCGTCTCTAAGCAGGGGAAAGTATCTGTAACAATTTCATTGTTATCACCCCAGCCTTCATACTGATTCCGATTGCAGTAGATACAGAAAAGTTTCGGCACGTCAGTCACCACCCCAATCAGGTCAGCATTTTAAATAGAAGCTTCACGGCACGGACTGCCACTCGCATTCTGATCAGCTTGACTGGTTTGCCGGCTGCTTTTTCAACATCAAGAAATTCTCCCAACTCTTTCAATATGGGATTGGTGCGGCGGCGGGCTGGTTCAACAGATGTAAAAACCCACTGCCAAAGGGCGCGGCGGCATACAGCGCTACCACCAGAAACTTTGGACTTAGAAATGTCGCCGCTTGACTCCTGAGATGGAGCAACACCCAAAGCCTTTTGAAATTTTCTCAGGGATAAATGTCTTTTCGTAGGTTTACCAGACTTTCGCCCCTTCCTGATTTTGATAATTGGCTTGGAATCTTCCCCCAAGTAATTTTGTAGTGGGTAAATTTGGGACAAAATTATAGATTGTGTGCGATCGCCAAAATTGAAATTCTGGAAAACCTCACAATAAGCTGTAAACTTTTCATCAGCTAGCATTGCAGCCAATTCATCCTCAATTAATTGCTCTTCACTTTCTAAGCTACAAATCCGTTCTGCATGAAATTTAACAGAATCCGTTAATCCCAGACCCGCTGTATTTTGGTAAAGCAGATCATACCTTTTACTTTCGCGCTGCCCGCATAGCCAGCCCCATAGCAAAGGAACCCTTCCAGAAACACCACGGCGCGACCTAACTAATGCGACCTCTGGGAACTGCCATGCTAAATCCTGCCTAACTCTATTGATTATGGGTGACTGGATTCTGGAAAGATGATTCAGCCGTAGTACTAATTCCCTCATGCGGGAAATTGTGCGATCGCGTACCTGGACAAACCGTTCCAAATCATTCCCGTAATCCCATTGGTAACAAGCCAGGGCCAGCGAGTCGGCATCATCATCTTTATCTGGTAGTCCCAAGTGGTTCTCCCGATAATTCCTCAACTGTTTGTGACCCACAAGCCGAACCTCTACGCCAGCACGGGTCAAATGTTGCACCCAAAATTTAGAGTAATTCATCCCCGTGGGTTCAAGGATCGCAATTTCAGGCCGCAGCAACATCAGTCCAGCTATACCTGTGACTGTAGTTTCAAATTTATAAAACCGACATTCATAGTAAAATTCTCTTGGGTTACTTGGTTTTTCTGTAAGTAAACAGCAGGAAATGCTGGACTTAGAAACATCTAACCCCACAACTCTAATCATTTTGTTTTGTTTTTTTTGCGTAGGTGAGTAAAGTGTGTCTGACGTGCTTGTGAATCACCCAAAGGCCAAAGAGCCTGATTCAGTCTCAAAGCAATACCCAACATTTGCAGTGTTGGGTGGACACATTTACAGCTAGTTAGCCGAGCTTATGAAGGTAGAAAAGCCAGAAGCTTCTTTCAGTGTGAAAGCCCTAAGCTAACCGTGCTGTTTTGCGGGGCTGATTTGGACTCAGACCGCGACGTGAGCGTGGCTCACGTTTCGCCGGTGAGTTAGTCCGGCTCTTCAGGCGGTTTTAATGAATCTTAATGGTCATCGCCTGGGCGTGATTCTCCCTGGCGATATAGTACTGGTCTACAAGCTCATCAATAAATTCTGGGGATTGCTGTGCAACTTTTCCCTCAGCTACCTCAATAAAAAATTCGACCCACTCTTCTGGGGAATGTCCATGCTTGTGGCAGATAAACTTTATTGCGGCTCCAAGTGTTGCGGAAGCTAACACGAAGTCACGCTTATCCATGAGAAATTCAGTTTCTTTTATTTCAGTCATTTTGTAGGTCTATTTTTATTGCTAGTTTTTCACCCATCTGCCAAGATTTGGCAATGAGTGAGTTAACGTGGTCACTTATTTGTTGGTCTGTTAAAGCATCCAGATGGTCACTGCCAACTACCCCGAACAGGTGTGCCACTTCATCAGAATTCTTGTCTGTAAATTTAGCGATGAAATCGCACATGGCATTGAGGCAAGCGGCGTTAGTTAATAGCATTCGCTTGTCTATGAGTGCGTATCGGTCGTCGTAGGGGAGAAGTGTTTTTGGGTGTGTTTTCATTAAAAATCACCTCCTTCACTCACTTCAGAGTCAAAAAGGATTTCTGTATCTGGTTTTTCTGACTTCATCCCTTCCATTACTACTGCTAGTACTTGTTGTGCTTCTTCAATTTTTCGGTAAAGGTCAGACAGTTCTTGTTTCGCAGCATTAAATACTTCGACAACTTCACGAGAAGCATCTTCCCGGATTTTCCACTCAACGGATTCCATTAATTTGGAGCATTCCACCTCTGCAATCTTTTGCGGTGCATCAACTTCTATGGTCATTTCTAGGCGCTTGCTTTCATAATTTCCGAGGTTTAGCACTCGTTGGTATGTGATGGTTTTCACTTTCATATATCAAAAATCACTTCAAATTTATAAGGTGTGTTGGTTTTGAGAAGTTTGGCGTATTGGTCAGCGTCACTGCGTTTTCTAAATCTTGTCAGCAAAAGATTTGTAGCGCCGTCTATGCGGAAGACAGCCCAAGGACTAGCCAGTTTATAGCTCATAGTTCAAACTCCAGTTTTTAAAAAACCAGCAATAGCCACCAGCTATTACTGGCTCGACATAAGTACAGAACTGATTGCATCGAATTGAATCCCAATGGGAGAATTGGGAATGAATTTAACAGTTATCTTCTGGACATCACCTCCTTTGACCCTTGGCGGTTGTTATTCCTAATAGGGAAGAAAGATGGACAGCAAGAAGGTTATGAGGACGAAAATGGTTCCAAATGTTAGCGGGTGAGCTAGGGCAAAACCATAAATTGTTTCCAAGGTATCTTCAATTTTTCTGATCATTGGGTATTGGTCATTGGGTGTTGGTCATTGGGCATTGGTCATTGGGTATTGGTCATCGGGTATTGGTCATTGGGTATTGGGAATAGGGTATTGGTCATTGCAGACATAAAAAAATCACCGCGCTGTCACGAGTTGACAGCGCTATAGTCTCCGGTGATTTGTATAGGGTGTTTCCGTGCGGGATACTCGCAATCACAATGCACGGGTGCTTGCTCCATGTGGTATTCCCCGGTGTGGGGTGGGAGCGGTTTTTAATACACTTGCCAAATTAGATGTACACGTGTACAACTAAAGATAGTTTAGTACCACACGTGTTAAATTGTCAATACCACACCTGTAGAATAAGGGAAAGTACATGGGTAGAATAAATGGGCAGAAAAGCGACTCACGGACAGAGGAAGGAAAATATAACCTTGACGCTAACTCCAGAGGGCGTGGAGCTACTGGAAGTCAAGGCCAAGACTCTGGGAATCAGCAAGAGCGAGTTTATAGAACGAATAGCCAGGAATTTAATTTCAGAAAATCAGGAAGAACAGTTACTGGGGGAATGCTGTGCCAGCTAATTGAAGAATGGGAACAGCAGCTGGCCGTCAAAAAACTAGAAGTTGAGCGATTGGAATCTAGAATTAATGAATTCCGTGCGCTTCAAGAAGAGTTAGATCAGAAAATCCAAGAAAATCCATAAACCGTCCACCTATCCACAGGTCGGACGGTTTTTTAATGCTTATGACTAACATCACTGAAGGGAAGCATTTAAAAGCTACATGATGAATTAATACCACCCACTTTATTAACTCATCATGAGCCATCCAATTCTAATACTGTTACTGACGATGTTGGCAGGGTCTTTGTATCTCGCCTGGCTAGTTATCAACTCGCGTAAATCAGCACAGAGGCGTTACAGGCGGACTACTAGAAAGAGTCCCGAAAAACTCAAGCGGGTTAATTCATCAACCAGAAGCAAGTTGTTGAGGATGGTACGGGGAGATGAGGAGTTAGCTTACAGACTAGTCAGACAAGTGAAAGCTTCGGCTCCGAATCAATCAGATCAGTGGTGTTGGGAAAAAGCAATTTGGGACTTGGAGCGCGATCGCAATTAACATTCCTAGCACCTCCAATAGGTGGTGATAGATTCTTTTACTCAAAAATATGACCTGGACAGAAAAGCACGACCAATTTTGTTTAAAGAACCACATCCCACCAGCTGCAAAACTTCTCTGGCAGTGGCTAATCAGAGAAGGAGTAGCCGAAGAAGTAGAACCCGACTTGTCCGAATTTAACCACTGGGTAGAGAAACATCGAGGCAAAGGCTACGCCCACAATTACCTCAAACAGATGTTTAACGTCTTGGTGGAGAACCGTGTAATACAGACAATCAAGCAGTATTCATGGAAAGTATTTAAGTTAATAGTTAGACCACTGGAATGGTTAAAACCACGTAGGAAAGAAAAGTTACACAATCCTAATTCTACTTACAAAACACCCACCCCAAACCCTAGTAAATCCGTTGAAGATGATATTCAGCAGCAGCATATCTTATCTAATCAACAACTGATGTCTGAGAGCGGTATTCATTTTGACACCGAAGAGACTGAAGTTTTAAACCGTCCTCAGTTTGAGATTCAAGCCGCGCTGCTGTTATTTAAACTTCGTGGGGCTGCTGAGAAAATCAATAACCCAGAAGGATGGGTGAGGCAGTGCTTAAGACGGCGCTACTGGGAACAACCAAGGAACTACGGTGCTATCTGTCAGCACTTTGGGGGTGCGGTGATAAGCATTGAGCAATTGGAATTAACACCATGAAGGAGAGAGAACTTTTCAAGAAGTGGATTCGCGATCGGTTTATCACAGAAGCCGAATTAGCTGATATGCCATTGTATTTAGCACTCTGCTGGAGTGAAGCCATGAAAGAAATTGCCGGTACAGTAAGACATCAAATAGTCCCGTTTCGGCGGCGAACACGTCGCGGTAGCAGTAGATAGTTTTTAAATCCAGGTGCTTAACAATGAACACATTATTTAACGTGACTGAATATACATCAGTTAAACCTTTTGAGGCTGAATATGATCCTTTTTGGGATGAAGTGATTTTAGATTGTTCTGGAAGAGTTGATGACTCAGGTCAGGGGACACTGTTCTATGAGGACTCAGAGGAAGCACCGGAACCAGATGATTACCCAACAAGGACTGATTACTTAAAAGCATGGATTGATTGGGAAAAACGGTTTCCAGAACAAGTTATACCTCCTGGCAGTAGTTGGGAGAGTAATTATCGCGGTTATAGGTGTGAGTTTTTCGTTCTAGAAAAGCGTGACCAGCACCAAATAGAATTCGAGGCCTGGAATGACTACCTAATGTGTGGAAATTTCCAGGGTAACTACGACACCCCCGCGGAGGCAGAGCTAGATTTTGTTGAATTCATAGATGAAACTTACCCAGGGGAGAGAACTACACCACCAAATAGGGGTGAGATGATGCGGCGGGCGTTGGATGTCCCAGAAGAGAATGACAGTGTTCTGGAAGAGTTTAACGAAGACGGTGATTTTATAGATGTCATCAAAGCGCCGATTCAGGGGTGGCATTTTGAAGAGGGGGGAATTTACTGGCACTCTTCCAGAAACCGTAAATTTAAAATCACCAAGCTATTTAGCACTGTTTCCAAAGCTCAAGGATATTTCGCCGGTGAGATTATCAAGGAGAAAATTACTTTATCAGAATTGTCACCTCTGCCTGATGAACCAATATTGTGCGCCGGTATAACTTCCCCGCAGCAAGAAGTTGAACCTTGCCTGGTTAACCTTGAAATTCCCCAGCCGGCAGAAACTACCCAACCCGCAGAAACTCTTCCAGAACAAGTAAACAGTATTTTGCAAGAGTCAACTGTTAACCAGTGGGTGGAATCTTATTATGTGACTCGCAGCGGCTCAAAGTATTGGTATTACAGGTATTGCTACTACCAGGGACGGATTAAACATATCCATATACCAGGGGGTAATACTACAAATAATAAGTGTCTGGAGATGAAAGCGCGAGTTGAGGCGGCGATCGCGCTGCGAAAGTCTCCTAGTGAAATCAAGAATTTCATCAAGGGTGGTTTTGGGATGAGTGGTTAGAAGTTTTTAAAAAAAATAGGTATGCCCTACTCGCAAGGGTATACCTATATCAGGGGTGCATCTATATCATCAACCAGTATAGACATACTATCGCACAGGAACAAAGAGCTATGTTGACGCGATCGCGCCGAGTAAGTCTTCCAGAAAAAAAAAGAGGTGTCCCCACGCGCTGGGGCGTACCTCCCCAAGAGTCTTCTGATTTTATCAGTATAAATGTATTATTCAATTTCAAAAATCAGAGCGTGTTAATCGCTCCTTTGATTTCATCAGAGTCAATTTCTATATATCCTTCTAGGGATTTAAAATCCCGGTGACCGGTGATTCTTTTGATGGTCGCCACCCCGACTCCATTCTTGTACAGCTTGGTAATGAAGCTGCGACGGGTGCTGTGGGTAGAGATTCCCTTAGCCGTTAACCCGGAATTTTCAACAGCCTTCATAAACACCGCGTACACATTTCTCCAGGTCACACACTTATCCCCACCCCGATTTGGGAACAGCCAAGGACTAGCGCCAGGAGCGAACGACCGCAGATTTTCAAACAAGATTGGATGTACTGGCACTTGTCTAGTTTCAGCAGTGCCATCAGGCCGCTTCTTTCTGGTGACGGCGCGAAAAGTGATCACATCCCTGGGAATCCCATTCCCATCGTAAACATCACTTACTCGCAGCTGCACTAACGCGCCCCATCTTTCCCCGGTGTACCAAGCCAAATCTAATAGTAATTTGTATTTAAGAGATTTAATATTTCTTCTCAGTTTTGAATAATCATTGTCGGTCAATACGGCTGCTTTCCCACTGCGGTCATTTTTCATCGAAAAAGTTTTACCTTTTACTATTCCGGTTTTACCATTGAGGTTGGTAATTATGGAATATCTTCTTTATTACCCACTATCTATAATAAGCTATACCCCTTGTATGGCAATAGTCCTGAGCATTTCTTAAGCATTCCTTTTTTACATAAAACTGGAACATTTACATTAAGCATCCGCTGAATTATTAATTAATTAAGAACAAAGTAATAATTGATAATTCATCATGGAAAAAACAGTAGTAGAAGTTTTTGGAACAGGTGCGGCGCGACTAGCAAGTGGTGCAACTACTCCTGAAAGTGGATTATTTATCCCCGATTCAGCCTTAGAAGATGCCGGATTGGCGACACCTGCGACCGCCACAGCTGAGGGACATTTGGCAGCAATACTTGTAGGCGCTCAATCAACGCTTACTCAAGCAGGTTATGACGCGAACATAGATCAGAGTTTATATTTGTTACCTGGATTTACAAGTTTTGTCTCCAGGGGCGTAGACAATGACTCCTATCGAGTGGATCAGATAACAGTTAGTCTGGCGAAACTTGATACTGGCTCCACCATTGACCCTGGCGCTTACTAATTGCGATGACACAATTTTGTGAAATTGGAAATACAGCAAGGGTCACTTTTCCAGATGGGAGTGTTCAGGAATTTAGCGACACCCCCGTTTCAATTAGCTGTGTAGATGTTCCCGTCAATTTAAGCTCCCCGGTAAGATGCTGGGGTTGGCGTGGGACTACGGCTAACAATTCTAAATGGGCTTTTTTTAGTTGCGCTAAAGTCGCATCTTGGCAAGTTAGCAGCCCTGGTTTTAGTCAGCCTTATCGCGACGGGGGGCGAGTTTTACTTACTAGTTTCTTTACTGGTACTACTGAAATAGCTTTTATTCCTAATGACGCTGCTAGGATTCTCTTCGCAACTGGATATACGCAAATTTCTGGAAATTGCGCCACTAGTTGCATGAATGAAAATTTGAACAAAATCATTACAGTAACTGGTAATACAGGGGCTAGTCTTTTTGAAGGCGAATTTGCCACCTGTAACTACTCTGTTGAGTGTTCTTCTGGATGCCCGCCCGGCACGCTCGATTGTGGCGACTGCTGCTTAAATTGCAACGATATTTTTAACTCAATTTCCTCATTACGCGCTGCGGTTGCTTCCCTTTCCTAACTTTTTCAAAAAATGACATCATGCTCACAAATTAGTGCTGAACTAGCCGCACTCTCAGCGCAAATATCGGCACTGGATGATAAATTCATTCTCAAGACTGAGAAACAAGGAATTATTGATTCCTCAGTCCAGACTTCCAAAGCAGCAATCATTCCCCAAATCCCTAATATTGCAGGTGCAATCGCAGCTACGGTATTTGGGCAGAAAATCAGCCCGTTCAACATTCGATTAGGCAACAATGAAAAGCTGACGGGTGACGCACTTAATAAGGCTAAACAAGGACTTGAAAAAGCATTTCAAGCTGCTGATGCTGCTAAAACTGCTGGTCAAGTCGCCGGGGAAGCTAAGGGGTTAAGTTTATCTGCGCTGGCGAAAATCTTAAGCATAACCTTACAAATTGCTAATATTCTGGCAACTATTGCGACTTTCCTCACCTTGAAAGCAAGGATTGACGCGCTTGAAAATTACACTGATTCTTTAGCAAATCAGATAAGCAAAGCATTTGGGCAAATTCTGACTGCTACATCTAAAGCCAATCAAGCTAATTCTAAAGCTGATGCAAATACAGCCAAAATTTCTAATATAAATGCAACTATTTCAGGGTTAAAGGCGCAAGTATCTAGCGCAATTAATAGCGCCAATAACGCGATCGCAAAAGCTAACCAGTCCATCTCAAAGGCTGACAATGCCCTGAGTACAGCCAATACCGCTAGTAGCAAGGCTGACAATGCCCTGAGTACAGCCAATACCGCTAGTAGCAAGGCTGACAATGCCCTGAGTACAGCCAATACCGCCAGTAGTAAGGCTGACAATGCTCTCGGCACTGCCAATACCGCCAGTAGCAAGGCTGACAATGCCCTGAGTACAGCCAATACCGCTAGTAGCAAGGCTGACAATGCCCTGAGTACAGCCAATACCGCCAGTAGTAAGGCTGACAATGCTCTCGGCACTGCCAATACCGCCAGTAGTAAGGCTGACAATGCTCTCGGCACTGCCAATACCGCCAGTAGTAAGGCTGACAATGCTCTCGGCACTGCCAATACCGCCAGTAGTAAAGCTAACAGCGCTGCTAGCAATGCTTTTGCTTCTCTAACGATGGCTGGCTCCGCCATTGGAATTGCCCAAACTGTGGCGGGAGGATTAAGCGCTTTAACTCAAGAGGTTGGGACTGTTGAGGGTGTCGCTTTAGAAGCCCTGGCGCTAGCAAAGCAAAAGCAGCCCATAACAGATATCAGTCAGCAGTTTGACCAGTTTGTACAGCAGAATAATCAAAAGCTGGGTGTTCAAGACTTGAAAATTTCAGACCTGGGGCAACAATTCAATCAGAACCTTGAACAGTTTAAACAACAAAGCAACCTCACAAGTCAACAAAAGTTTGACCAGTTTGTACAGCAGAATAATCAAAAGCTGGGTGTTCAGGACTTAAAAATCTCAGACCTGGGGCAACAATTCAATCAGAACCTTGAACAGTTTAAACAACAAAGCAACCTCACAAGTCAACAAAAGTTTGACCAGTTTGTACAGCAGAATAATCAAAAGCTGGGTGTTCAGGACTTAAAAATCTCAGACCTGGGGCAACAATTCAATCAGAAATCACAGCAACAAGAGCAAGTGAATCAGCAAAGTAATCTGAAATTAGATCAATTGATAGGGCTTGCGGCACTTATCCCAGCCAATGTAAATAATCTGGTAACTCCCAAGCTGATCACTCCGGCTCAGGTGCAATCAGCGGCAGGTACAGCGATTTGCAATAGTGTGAATGGTGGCTGTTTGGGTAAGGGATTAGATGGTGTAGGAAACAAGATAGGCAATTCTCTCGACAAAGCAAAAAAAGACATACTGGACAAAATTAATGCTGCTGCAAATGCCGCACAACTAGCATTACTTCAAAAGATTGACTTGAAATTAGGCGTTCAAATTGCGGGTGGAATTTCAGGGAAGTTAGTAGACGGATTTAAATGGCTCAAAATTGACAGAATATTAAATACCCTTACTTTTGCGGCAACGGTTCACAATGCCACAATGCTGTCTAATGACCTTCTCCAGACTTTGGTCGGAGTATTAACAAATGTATTAACTCTGATAGTTCCCAAGGATGATGCTGGGAACACTTTTAATGTAGGAGAGGCGATAAATGGCACTGTAGAAAATGCTGTTAAGGGAATTATAGGAGCCGAAAACTACACTGCCTTAAGCAATGCCTGGGCTAAGGCAAACCGAATTTATCAAGCTACAACCAATGTGCTTAACAGTTTCATGAACCTTACTCAAACTGTTCTGCAAGCAGCCGAGATGATAGCTGCTTATACAGGAAAGATTGGGAATGCTTTAAAGAAAGGTGGCGTAGTCCTTGAAAACGCCTATGGCTGGATGAATCCAAGCCCTAAGTTCAACCGAATGACGCAAACTTTAGAGAACTTGCAACAGGCGGCATCAACTGTCCAGATGGTGACTCAAGTCCCGCTGGACGTAATCAATGCGACGACGGAGCTAACAACAGCTTCAACTGAATTTGTTAAGGCAGTTAAAGAGGATGACAAGCCAGAAAATAAAGCTGTAGCTCAACCAGAACCAGACAAATTGAAAGCTGATGAGGCGACCGCTAAAACCGCTTCTCAACCCAATCCCTTTGACTTCTTAGACTTATTCGACGGAGAGGATTAACAATGGCATTGCCCGATGATTTTAATCCCTTTGAGCATCTGCAACAGACTTACAAATTAGAATTTAATCGTAGAGTTGATAGATTTTTCAAGGATGTTAGTGGTAATGGTGATTTAGATTCCCCCAGGTCATCTTTAAAGTTAGCCTGCCGGATTGATGATAATGATAATGACGCAATGATGAATATGCGTCATAACTTGTTTATGAATGTAATTGGCTACAGTCGCAAAAATTTGGCTGTAGTTTATGGGGAGAAGTTCGACACCGCGCCCCCAGTTTCGGGGCATCCGCAATTATTTTTCCACTTCTCCCAAGATGGAGCTGCACAGCCTAGCGATGAGCCATTAATTGAGCATGAGAAAAGTTGCAGATTAATGAAATTTAGCTGCACCACCGACGGTGTTCAACCGGCTATCACCAAAGCCAATATGGTTGAAATTGCTAATGAAATAAAAGCAGTATTCCTAGATGCCAAGAAAGGTATTACTTATACTACAGGCAACAAATCAGCAAGCTACACTGACCCTGATAATGGCTTTCCAAAAG
>NZ_CAWQOY010000161.1:0-25838 GCF_963896525.1 Nodularia sp. LEGE 04288 | reverse complement strand
GTATAAGAGACAGGTTAGGGGTGGGGTCGAAATAATATGCAGCCTCACAAATAATTGGTATGAGGTTTTAATTTCAAGGATATAATAAATATTCTCCTGTCGCTGATTGAGGTTGGGGGTGAGAGTAGCGATGTCTATTTCAACACCATGAAGCGGAAAAATTAATGTAGATCAGTATTAGATCCTTGTCCCTGAATGCCTATGCGATTTTGGGGCTGCATAAAAAACCCTAAAGACACTCGTTTCATCATCCAGTACAAACTGAGCAGGATCACAAAGGTAACAGCCATAATTACTACAGGCTGTCTACCAATCAACTCCTCAATTCCTTTGGTGAGTAAGGCATCAGGTTGAGTCACAAAATCCCAACTGTTAAAACGTAAGAAGCGACCCAAGTAAATACCAACCGCACAAAGCGCATGGGTAATCATTTCAGCCCCTAAAATCCATTGACTTTTACCGATGCGGCGTAAATAATAACCAAAATTAATTAAAGATATGACATAAGCTTCAAACCCAGCCAAAATTACTAGCAGATAAATCGGAATTAACACCAATGTAATCATCCACACTGATTGAATCCGACGGACATCTTCGATAAAGTGAATTATATCAGTCAATAAATAAGGCGCATTGGGCAAGAATGCCAAGAAAACTAGGAATCCTAGCCACCAAAGCCAAGAACGTCCGCGTTTAATGCGAAATAACCAAATACTCAAAGCTAAAGGTATAAAAGCCAAAAATAAATTCCAAGTCATCCAACGCATATTAAAACGTAAAACCTGTAAAAATGTGGCGATTAATTCCTCTTTCATATTTAGTACCTCGCAAGACGTGTCAAGGAAAAATTTTGATATGTAAATTTGACGCTAAAACAGTGCAAAAGGTTACTACTATCTTTTGTATCATCTACATTAGACATCTCCGACAATTAAATATGCGTTTCCTATAACCCTTGTAGTGGAGACGTTCAATTGAGCGTCTCTACGTTCTTTTTCGGAGATGTCTATTAATTAACTAGTATAGCGAGAAAATCAAGAAAGCAAGTTTTCAGCAGATTTTTCCACCACTGAATAATTGATCCTATAAATTTTCAATTCCAGATTTTACACGCCATAAACTTGCATATATCCCATTAAGCTCTAGTAATTCCTCATGCTTAACCTGTTCCAGAATTTGACCATGATTCATCCATCACATAAATATGGAATTTTTCTCGCTGAGTTTTACTTATAGTCGCAACTTTTGATAGTCATGGCTTAGTGCAAGATGTCAGTCTACACAAATTTTATCCCACCTTGACACCCGACTGGACTTTCCACAAACTCGCATAAATCCCATTTTTCTCTATTAGTTCCTCATGTTTTCCGGCTTCCACCAACTGTCCGTGTTCCATGACATAGATGCAGTCAGCATTGCGGATGGTAGAAAGACGATGTGCGATCGCGATCGTAGTCCGATTCACAGTAATCTTATCTAAAGAGCGTTGAATTGCCGCTTCCGTCTCATTATCTACCGCAGATGTCGCCTCATCCAAAATCAAAATCGGCGGATTTTTTACCACTGCTCTAGCTATAGCTATCCGTTGGCGTTGTCCCCCAGATAACTTTTGTCCTCGTTCCCCAACTATCGTCTCATAACCTTGGGATAACTGCACAATAAAATCATGTGCCTCAGCAATTTTCGCTGCTTCTATAATTGCTGCATCAGTAGCGTCAAAAGTTCCGTAGGCGATATTTTCTGCCACTGTACCATGAAATAAAAATACATCTTGACTCACTAAACCAATGCTGCGACGCAAATCAGATAAATTCAACTTTTGAATATCAATGCCATCAATAGTAATTTTCCCCACAGAAACATCATAAAAGCGCAACAATAGTTTGACTAAAGTGCTTTTACCCGAACCAGTAGAACCAACAACTGCAATAGTTTTTCCCGCAGGAATATGTAAAGATAAATCTTTAATTATGGTTCCACTATTTCCATAGGCAAAAGTAATATTTTTAAACTCAACTTCTCCCTGTACTTCCTCAATAACTAAAGGCATATCTCCAGTAATAATTTGGATGGGAGTATCTAACAAATCCATCACTCGTTTTGTGGAAGCCATCGCCCGTTGATAGCGGTCAAAGGTTTCTCCTAAAAATACCAATGGCCACAATAATCTTTGGACTAAAACTAATAAAACACTATAATTACCAATAGATATCCTACCAGAATACGCTGCCATACCTCCCAGAAATAATAAAGCCGTAAACCCAACTAAAACCAACATTCTAATTACAGGCACAAAAGCCGCAGAAAGTTTAATTGCTTTGGCATTACTTCTTTTATAAGCTTCGCTTTCTGTTGCTAATCTGGCACTTTCATATTTTTCAGCAGTGAAACTTTTAATTGTGGTAATACCACTAATATTATTAGCTAACCGAGAATTTAGAAAACTCACCTTTTCCCTAACATCAGCATAACGAGGTTCGAGACGCTTTTGATAGATTAATGAACCCCAGAGAATAAACGGCATTGGTAGCATTGCTGCTAAGGTAATATTGAGAGGTAAAATGAAGAATGCACCACCGATTAAAATTATAAATGAAGTGGTGACTTGGATAATTTCATTAGCTCCCCCATTTAAAAAGTCTTCGAGTTGGTTGATATCATCACCGAGAATAGACATCAAACCGCCTGTACTACTATCTTCAAAATAAGCTGATTCTAATTCTTGTAAATGATCATAAGCCTCTAAGCGTAAATTATGTTGAATATTTTGGGCTAAGTTTCGCCACAGTCTATTATAGGCATACTCAGAAAGTGATTCAAATATCCAAACAATAGCGGTAATTAATGAAAGTAGAGCAAATTGCCATAAGACTTCTGTAATTCCCAATTTGCCAATAAAAGAATCTTGCTGTTGGACTAATATATCTACAGCAACACCAATTAGCCAAGGTGGTGCTAAATCTAAAATTGTATTGATAATAGAATAGGTTGTGGCTTGATAAATTTGTGGGCGATATTTTTGTCCATAGTTGAGCAACCTTTGGAGGGGAGGAAGTTTATTTACTACTAGGTCAACTTTTGATGTCATTGTAATCAGTAGAGATTAGGAATATTTATCGTTTTCACTCAATCATGGAAATGGCAATTAATGAAAACATACAAAGTTTACTATTTTTGCGTGTTTTAGTCTATCCAAAAACGGCAAATTTTATCCGAAAATGGTAAAAATGCAAATTTCGCCATTCCGTATTGAGTAAGCAAAGAAATGACTACAAGTATTGTGACAATCACAAATATTGATGATAGGCGATCGCTTAAATGGATTCATTTGTAAAAATTTATCTATACAAATACACAGACACAATTTAAGGCGTGTTGACAAGATATTTAAATAAGTCATCAATTACTGCATCAGCCGCCAGTAAATTTCCGGCTCGCCAAGTTAGATAATCTATAGAGTAAACGTGATTTTGTTGGACGGCTCGCAGATTTTTCCACAGTGGTTTTTGCTTGAGTTCTTCTAGAAATTTTTGATCATCATCAGTTAAAGTTCCCACAAACAAAATATCACCGTCTACTTTCTCTAATTCTTCTATGGAAAAATAAATTTGTGTATAAGGTACGATAACATCTTGTGATTTGGGACGTTGTAATCCCACATCTTTGAGAATAAAATCCGGGAAAGAGTTTTTACCTTCGCTGAATATTACACCAGGTGCTAAAAAGACAAGAGAAATTTCTTGATTTCGATATCGTTCACCTAAAACTGTTTTGAGTTTTGCAATTCTTTGAATATAATGTTGCCAAGCTTGCTGTGCTTCCTCTTGTTTTCCTAAAACCTGAGTAACAAAATCAAATAAGTCTCGCCAATTTTTATCTGCTTGAAAATCAAATAATACAGTAGGCGCAATTTTTGAAAGTAATGGATAAAATGGACTTTCTGCATTCCAACCTATAATAATATCGGGCTTAAGCAGTAAAATTTTTTCTAGATTAGGTGAAGAAATTCCTAGTGAATGTATACCATCTACTTTACCCTTTAAATATGTATTTTCACTCAGCATATCAATATAGGTACTTCCCAGAGGTTTAACTCCCAGAGTCAGTACATTACCTAAAGTTGGTAAAGAAAAAGTGACAATACGCTGGGGATTTATGGGAACGCAAGTTTTACCCATTGTGTGTTTAACCATGCGGCAATCTTTACTTGCCACTTCAGTAGGAAAAACTGTGTTTTGAACTGTGTAACTGTTACAAGCTGTAATCAGTCCAAAAATCACAACCATTAATAATAAACAACGTATCCCGGAGCGTATTGTCATTGTTTTTTGCTAGATAAAATTCAGTCAAGAATCAACACAATTAAAACTGTACTGAAACTGATCCAGTAATTGCAAAAGGTGAACCTTGAGTAATATTGGCTCGATTATTTGAACCAGAAGCGTAACGAATATCAAAAAGGTTTTCCACACCTAATCTAAAGGTCAAATTATTCACTCTGTAAGCCGCACCTAAATCAACTCGCAGGTAACTAGGAAGCTCAAAGCTATTTTCGTTATCTCCTTTTCTTTCACCTACATAAACTAAACCTGAACCTAAACTTAAACCTCTGAGCGAACCTTCAGTAAACTCGTACTTGCCATAAAGACCTACGCTGTGTTGTGGACTATTAATTGGGCGATTTCCTTCTTGCCCAGGGACGGCACTGTTGGTAATTACTGAATCTTGGTAGGTGTAAGCTGCAATCAAACTAAAATTATCAGTTATTTTTCCGTTAATATCTAATTCCAAGCCACGGCTACGAACATCGCCTACAAGGATACTAAAATCTGGGTTACTGGGATCAGCCTCTGCAATATTTGTTTGCTCTAAGTTAAACAGTGCAGTTGTAATAGTCAGCCTATCATTTAACAGATTTACTTTAGCACCGACTTCAGATTGAGTAGCCTTTCTAGGGTTAGGAAAATTCCCATCTGAAAGTAAACCAAATTGTGGCTCTGTGGATTTACTAAAACTAGCATAAAGTGAAGCGAAATCTGACAAGCTATAAACTAAACCGATGCTAGGAGAAACAAAATTTTCTGCGCTACCAGTCACAGAATCAAATCCGCCATAGCGCAAACCAGCTAGTAACCGAAATTGCCCAAATTTTACGAAATCTTGAATGTAAACGCCCCACTCACTATCATCAACATCAACTTTACGATTACTAAGTCCAGTGGGAATTGGAACATCAAAAGTAGGGTTAGCAACATCAATACTGCCAAAAAAACCAGCATTCACACCATTGAATTTGGAACGATAATAATTGTACTCAACACCTGTGAGTAACTTATGTTCTGAAGCTTCAATATTGAAGTTTCCTCTAATTTCGCCTCGAAGATTATATTGATTATAGTCATCAAAAATTGTGCGATAGAAACGTGTTAAAGTATCACCCTGAAAACCAAGTGCGACAAAAATTGGATTAGCTTCTCTTTGGGTATTAAAGTATTGACCACTCAGATTAACTGACCATTGCTCACTAATGGGCTGATCTAAATAGGCGGCTATGCGATAATGATTGTAAATTTGGCTATTACGAGGGTCTGTATAACTGCGGTCATAAAAAATCTTACCATCAAAGAATTTAGCTCCAGTATTAAAGTCTTTATCTTGTCGGTAATACTCCCCTTCAACTGTTAAAGAACCACCACTACCCGTTAAAAAGGTTAGTGACGGAGCAACAAAAATGCGATTATCTTCAACGTTGTCTACAAAATAATCGGAATCTTGAAAAGCTAGATTGAGACGATAAAGTACATTCTTGTCTTGAGTTAACGGCCCTGTTAAATCAACCTCACTGCGATAAAAATTAAAGCTACCTACATCGGCTGAAAATTCATAACTAGGGGTGGCTTGGGGCTTGTTTGTAATATAGTTAACTACTCCACCAGGCGCACCTGTTCCATAAAGTAAGGAAGACAAACCTTTCAAAATTTCCAGACGTTCAATATTAGCAAAGTCTCTGATTAAAGAACGGTAATTATCTCGTAACCCATTGATATAAACTTGGCTACCTACATTGAAGCCACGAATTTGAAAGTCAGTGAAGAGTCCACCCTGTCCAATATCTCCTGCTGTTACTCCACTAATATAAGGAGCTAAATCTTCTACTCGTCGGGGTGCTTTATCCTCAATAAATTCCTCTGTAATTACACCAATAGATGCAGGTGTTTCTATTAGTGGAATATCAAGCCGACTCCCAGTACTAGCATTTGGCACACGATATCCACCTTGTTCGCCTGTGACTACCAACTCAATAATTTCATCTGGTTGTGCAACGGGTTCTGCTGGTAGTGTCTCAGTTGTCGGTATTTCATCTGCTGGTGGCGTTTCCGGCTCCTGTGATGGTGGCTGCATAGCCGTTATCTCAGGTGTTACTGCAAAAATTAAACCCTCGTCGCTATCAAATAATTCAACCCTGGGCAAACTCGTCTCACCTGTCACTGTTAATCGGATAGTCTTTGCATCGAGATTACTTACAGTCACTACTGTAATTCCATTAGCAGGATTTTCTTGACGAAACTCACTACCAGATGGCAAATTTAACTGGGTATTGGGAATATCTACAATAAAATTATTACCTTCACTCTTACTTACAGGCTGCAACTGATCTGAACCTGTGGTTTCTAAAATTACTTCTAGTTCCTTGTCTGTTTGCCCTAGTTTTACACCCGTGATCGAAATTATCCCTTGGGCAAGCCACTGTTTAACTGTAGTCGCTGGGCGCTTAACTTCGTTTAAATGAGGGATTTTTTGACTACTTTTAGCCGCAGTTGCCACAGACGTATTTAGATCAGGATTAATACGGTCTAAACTTGTTTCCGCCCCAGCTGGCAAGGCAACTAATCCCCAAACAGAACCAAGCATCAAGACTTTCAACCAGCAATAATTTGACACCACTGCTCACACCATTAATAAAAATTCCTTTCAATAAAAATACCGTTAAACTCTGTGTTAACCAAGACTAATCCGATAGGTAGACGGAATATTTTCGATAGCTAAACGGAATTTTTTTGCAGTTTTTGGTATTCCTTGGGGTTCATGCCAAACTGTTTGCGGAATGCAGCAGCAAAAGGACTGCGGCTGTTGTAACCCATTGCATGAGCAATTTCGGTAATTTTCATCTCTCCTATTTCCAGCAGTTGTCGCGCTTGTTCAAGTTTGTAATTACGCAAATAGCCAAATACTGTTGTGCCAAAACAACAACGAAAGCCCCGTTTTAAGGTGCATTCATTTAAACCAACTTGTCGCGCTAATTCGTGTAAGGAGGGTGGATTGTCTAAGCGTTGCAGGATGATTTCCCTGGCGTGGTGAATTCTATCTACTAAATCCGGTTGTAAAGGCTGAATATTGGTTTTACCATCACGCATCTCTACTTCTTGTGCTAGTAGCATTCCCATCAATTCCAGCACTTTACCTTCTAGATACATCCGTTTGGCAATACTCCGATAGGGACAGTGTAAAATTTGCTGCGCCACTCTCTGCATCGGTAAAGTGGCAGTGCCACAGCGATGGTAATACTGATCACCGGGTCGGATTAAGTGCTGCAACTGTTTTGGTAATTCTCCTTCACTATTTCCCGCAAAGGAACGCAGTACATCAGGCTGCATTGTAAATTCAACCTCAAGAAATGGCTGTTCGTGATCACACTGAGTTTTTCCTTGAGGAGCCAAACCACTGCCTCGGAAAATATACTTTCCGCTACCTATGGATGTATATTTATCTTCATGTTCCCCTGAAAAATGAAAATGGTAATTTAGCCAACATTCTGTTTCTGGGTCTTCAGTAATCATGCGATCGCACAACCGCAAATCACCAATAGCTAACTCCAAACCCTGACGCAGCTTGATTTCTCGCCAATAGCCTTGTCCCAGTACCTTTGGGTAATCATACATCACATCTAATTGATCATCGGGATCAGGATATTCGGAACTGTTTTCTGTGTCTTGATACAACAGCTCGTCGAAGGTTTGCTGGGAGATAGTGATTGTCATAGTTAATTATACAGAGAATAAAAGTAAAAATTATATTAAAATTTACGTAATAAATTGATCAATAATTGAGCTTTAGTTTTAATTAAATGAGAATTATTTTTAACCTTGTTGGATATTAACAGTGTAGTGGGCAATTATTCATTCCCTGAAATAACTGATGATTTCTTGACATAGATTTTTGACCCACTGGCAGCGATACAATAAACACAAATCCATAAAAGGCGGTCTTTATGGCGACACAACTCGATAAAACCAAAGAGCTACAAAATCTGGTAATCTCTTGGGAAGCGTTGCCGGATGATTTTCAACTAGAGGATGAACCAGTGGAAAATACAGGTCAGCCAATCTTGGCTGGTGCTTTGCGTGAAAGCTTAGAAATTAGCGGTTTCATCCAACCGCAGATGTTGATTGCTTCCAATTTTGGTCTTTGTGCAACTATTAATGGACAATTAATTCTCAAAGCCCCAGATTGGCTTTATGTTCCGAGTGTTAATCAAGTTTTAAGCGATCGCAAAAGCTACACACCGAATTTACAAGGTGATGTTCCCGCAGTGGTGATGGAATTTCTATCTGATACCGAGGGGGAAGAATATTCTGTCAAGCGAACCTATCCCCCTGGAAAATGGTTTTTTTACGAGCAAATTTTGCAAGTTCCTGTTTATGTGATTTTTGACCCCAATGGTGGTTTATTGGAATTTTATCAACTGGAAAATGGCCGCTACGAATTAAAGCAACCGGATGAAAATGGTCGTCATTGGATTTCCGCGATCAACTTATTTCTGGGTACTTGGCAAGGTATCAAAGAAGCCAGAACTGGTTACTGGTTACGCTGGTGGGATCAGGAGGGTAACTTGTTACCTTGGGCTGTGGAACTCATTGAACAAGAACGCCAGGAAAAAGAGCGGCTGATGGCTTATTTGCGATCGCAAAATATTGACCCAAATAATTTGCCTATATAGTTCAGGATATTTACTCAGACTGACCGCAATATTTATTCAGGTCTGCTGCTAACGCATCCGATTTTTTGCCAGCACTCTCGGCTGATGTCAAAGATGTATCAATTTCTGTTCTCGCCTTTTGGAGTTTTTCCCTACCTGCTGGTGATGCTTCCGCACTTTTAGCTACACCAAGGGCTTGAGAAGCTTTAGCGATCGCTTGACTCAGATTCTCAAATATCCTGGCAAAATTGCTTTGAAATTCTTTGAGATTTGGATCTGTCAAATTCAGTTCTTCTAAAGATTTGGTGATCACTTCTAAATCCCTTGAAAGTTGCAAGCTGGTGATCACCTGCTCTCCTTTATTTTGATCAATCAAAGAATTGCCAGCATTCACCACCTGAATCAGTCGCTGACATTGGGTGACTTGATCCTCACAACTACTAACCAGCAAAGCAATACTCAAACTCACAGGAGCAATTACAATCAACTTACGCCACACAGAAAATCCCTCATCACCAGTCAAACCCAAATAATACTAGCTAATAATTTAGATATTTTGCGGTTTTGCAGAGGATGTTTTTCAAAGCAAAGTCCGCCTTTCCTGCGGAACAAGATGCGCTAAGGGCAGCTATTTTACGGGGACTAATGAAAAATTAACCCCCGCAGGTGGATTTCGTTTTTATAGCCGCGACTTCTAGTCGCCAAAGCTTGAGCGTCACCAATCGACTGGCAAACCCAACTCGTTTAAAGTCTCTTTCTCCTGCAAAAGTGCTTGAATCTTACTGTCTATGTGAATACGTCCACCAGATAGCACCAAAGCACGTTGAGTCACTTTCCCCAACCAATGTAATTCATGGGAAGCAATTAACATTACCTGCACTGGCAAATTTAACAATACTTGTGCTAAATGCCGTCGCCATGCGGGATCAAGTCCGTTAGTTGGTTCATCTAAAATCAAAATTTTCGGCTCTAGGGCTAAAATCGCCGCTAAAGCAGCAAGTCGTCTTTGTCCTCCTGAAAGTTCGTGAGTGGAACGGTGAGCGTAAGCTTCTAAACCAAAATCTGTTAATAATTGCCTAGCGCGATCAATGGCTACGGCTGGGGGAACACCGTAATTACGCGGCCCAAAGGTAATATCTTCTAAGATGGTGGGCATAAATAGTTGGTCATTGGCATCTTGAAAGCCAAAACCGATATAACGCCGTACTTGGGGGAGGGTTTTCGGTTCTAGAGGAATACCATTAATGAAGATTTTTCCCGAAGTTGGTTGTTTTAAGCCAATCAGATTTTCTAATAAGGTACTTTTACCAGAACCAGTTGCACCCATCAAGGCTACGCGCAGCTGACCGCCGTAGGCATCACCTGCATTTAAATTAAAAGAAATATCCTGCAACACTGGCTCCTGGTTATTGTAGGCATAGACCAGATTTTGCACCTCAATCACTGTGGTAGAAACTTGGGGATCAGAAGTCGAAGATTTCAAAATACCTGCACTAACTAAATTGTGTAAGAAGTTATGGTTAAGCCAGATGCGATCGCCCAAGCTACTAAGAGGACAAAACGCTCTTTGGGTCTAAATGTCGCATCTACAGGTAACTGCCCATTGTAACCACGAATTACCATTGCGGCATAAACTCGCTCTGCTCGATCTAAACTGCGGAGATATAAGGCTCCAATCATCGCCGCACTTGTGTAGCGCAACCATCCTACTGCACCATTTAAACCCCGCAATTGAGCGCTGCGCTGCATCCTTGTGACTTCATCCAGCAAAATTTCTAGATACTGCCCAGCTAATAATAGATTGGCCTTGATTGGTACGGGTACAGGTAAGCTTTTCAAGGCAATACCGAAACTATGGGGAGGTAAAGTTAACAAAAAACTATTCATGGTAATTAGACAAATCAGGGAACGCACCAATAAAAAACTCGCTCGTTCCCATCCCAAAGGTAGTGCCATGAATGAGAGGAAAATTAATTCAGTACCGATTAGTCCACCCAGTTGGGGAAGGGGTACGCGCAAAAATCCTGCCCAAAAAAGTGCGATCGCCCCATATATCCCCAAGCACAGCCAAGCATTAAACTGTAGTGAAGCTGCCCCCACCACAATCACTAAAGACAAATGCAAACGTAACGGCAAAGCTACTTTAAGCATTCTTGGGCTTCACCACCTTAGCAATCCCAAAAGCAACAGCAAAGCAAACTGCCGAACCCACTAATCCCGCAATACTCGTACTAATTGCTCCTAAACCCTCAATACCGTAGTCAGCTAAGGGTGTTGGGACTTCTATTCGCACTTGCTCGGCTAAATCTATAAAACCTACGTTTTCTGCAACTCTTTCCAAACCGTCAGGCCATCCTGAAGCCACCAAAGATAACACACCGGCAACTAATAGAATGCTAATGACAGGTACTAACCAGCCTTTAAACTCTTGCTCCTCTCCTGGTAACAAATCAGGTCTGGCTTTCGCTAGGTAAACCAGTACACCACCAGTAATTATGCCTTCGCCTATCCCAATTAGAATATGTACTCCAGTCATGGCTGGTAAAACTATAGCGGCGGATGCAGTTCCAGAAAGCACTAACTGAATGGCACAAGCTACAGAGGCCACAACTATGCTGACACCAGCCGCAATGCCAGCCGCCAGAGGTAAACGACCTTTAGATCCTCCCAATAGCCGTTGTAAGGTTTGGGTTAACACCCAGCCCACCCATACAGCAATCACTCCCGCATTTAAAATATTGGCTCCCAAGGCTGTGATCCCACCATCAGCAAATAGCACAGCTTGAATAATAAAAACTGTGGTAATACATAGCATTCCCGCCCAGGGACTGCCCAAAACTATCGCCGCTAGGGTTCCCCCCAATAAGTGACCACTTGTGCCTCCTGCTACCGGAAAATTGACCATCTGGGCAGCAAAAATAAACGCCGTGGTTAAGCCGAGTATGGGGGCGCGACGGATACCAAGATCCTCTTGCGATCGCCCACAAGCCACAACAAGTGCTACAGCACTCACTAAACCAGTAGCCCCAGCTACGGGAACTGAAAGAAATCCATCAGGAATATGCATTATTTACTCTGTATTGAATGTGTGGACTCACACAATGTCAAGAATGTCATTACGGTATCACATTAATAGAAAACAGAATTTTGCTGGTTTTGGCAATGCCCTCTTGGGGGATTTTATCGTATTAGTCAGAAAATCCATATAATAAATTTTTCGTTAAATAATATACTTATTTCTCATAATATTGAAATTTATTGCTGATCATCAACTAGAAATAAAGTTTTAGTGAAATTATTTATGTAGCTTTGGGGGGAATGAGATTTTTAGGGTATTATGAGTAATTTGGATAAATAAATTCACGCAGAGCCGCAGAGTCGCAGAGAAGAAGAGAAGAAGAGTTAGAAATATGTGATTTTGGCATTTTATATTCAAATTCAGCAAGGTTAAATAAATCAACCCAGGCTTTAAGAAACTGCTAAGAACGGCAAGGGTCGCACAGAGAAGAAAGTGGAGAAAAAAATTTTGAACTGAACTGTATTCTAAAAGTAAGGAAACAGCTTCAATATTTTCTGCCGAAAATCTGCTAAAATCGGCTCTTCTTCTGTTAGTTCTTGGGCAAATAATATTTCATATATCAGTGGCACTCCTAGCTGTAAATCTTCCAAAATTTCCCGCTGGCTAAATACATTTGGGGGTGTTCCTTCTAAGATCAGTTTTCCTCTATCCATGACAAATACCCAGTCTGCCCAACGGTATACTAAATCGAGGTCATGGGTTGCCATTAATATGGTTGTCCCAGAGGCATGAATGTTTTGCAGGGTTGCCATTAAGTTACGGGTATGTAACCTATCTAGATATGCTGTTGGTTCATCTAGTAATAGCAGTTCTGGTTTTAGCACCATGACATCAGCAATGGAAACTCGTTTTTTCTGCCCCAAGCTGAGATGATGTACAGGTCTTTGGGCTAATTCAGTTAATCCAAACTCAACTAAAGCTGACTCAATACGTTGTTGAATTTCTGCTGTTGGTAACCCCAAATTACACAAGCCGTAAGAAATATCTTCTTCTACAGTCGAGGCTACCAATTGTTGCTCTGGATCTTGAAAAATTAGTCCAACTTTTTGGCGTAAATTTAGCAAAGATTTACGGTCATATTTTAGCGGTTCTCCTTGCCATTTGATATTTCCTTTTTGGGATTTATATAAACCATTAGCTAATAAAAATAGTGTGGTTTTCCCGCAACCATTTTGACCTATTAATGCACATTTCTTTTTTGCTGGTATTTTTAGGGTTAAAGCATTTAAAACTAATTGTTCTGTGCCTGGATATGTGTAATGTACTTGTTCAAATTCTAGTAATGATTGCTGCATAATTATAATAAGGCAATTTAGAACCTCGGTTTTTATTACAGGTCGGCTTACATAGCCAAACATTTAAAATTAATGAAAAGCCTATATAATACAGGACTGACGCAAAAACTCTCTCAAACCCCTATTCCTCTGTGTCCTCTGCGTCTCTGTGGTTCGTTACTCCGTAATTCTTTCGTAAGTACGATAATAATTTTTTTGACTTTTGACTTTTGACTTTTGACTTTTGACTTCCGCCTTGCGATACTAGCCCCATGCCAATCCTATTAAAACTACACATCCGATAATTGCTTCTATGGCATAGCGTTTAGAGAGATGATAGCGATGGGGATGCCAAACTTTAAATTCACCATTAAAACCCCGTGAGGCTAAACTTAAAGAAACTTGTTGATAGTTTTCTAGGGTGCGCCTGAGTAGTTGTCCAATCAATAGCGATAAACTTTTGATCCCAATTCTAAAAGTGCAGTAGCCACCACGAGACTGTTGTGCAGTCCAGATTTGGGAAGCTGTGTTTAATAACACGAAAATAAAACGGTACATTAATAATAAAATATCTGTTAACAGCACTGGAAAACCAAAGCGGCGTAAGGTTTGTAAAAGCTCAGTAAATGGGATAGTTAACATGATAAAATATAAGCAAGAAAGTGAAGCGATCGCTCGTGTTAAGATTGTCCATCCTTGCTCGATTCCATGATAACTAATATAGATATAATAAGAACCCAAATTAAACCCAATGATTGTATCTTCTTGGATCAAACTTAGGTAATTAATATGTATACCATTAATTACTAAAGCTGGCAAACTGGTGAACCAGAACAAAGTAGCAATATAAACTAATTTTAAATATATTTTTAGGGGTATTTTAGCATAAATCACTGTCCAAATACTCATCCAGATGGCAGTTAAAATCTGTACTGGCGGATGAGCAAAGGCAGTGATAATTAGTAAGGCGATCGCAAATAATAATTTTTGCTCTGGCGCTAACCATCGCAACCGATTAGTATAAGCCAGAGTATCTATTTGCAGCGTCATTCTTTATTCCTTTGCTGGCGGTCACGCTCCTTATATAATCCAATTACATAACCAATGACTCCAGCACCCAAAGCAGCTTGAGAGGTGAATAGCAAGCTTTCTACTTCACCGCTAGGTGGTTCAAAAACAGGCTGAAACCAAGGTTCATATCCAGGCTGCACTTCCCCAATTGCTGCTTCGGCTTCTCCATCTGCACCACCAAATTCTGCGTCCCGGATAAATATTAAGGGAGCGACTGCTAAAATGATCACGGCTAATATTAAAAGCCAGTTATTCAATCCTTGTTTAGACTGATTCATTACTTTGAGCTTTTCCTTTAATTAAATTCAATAGTTCGAGTTCTTGTGGCGTGTAGGATTGTAACCAGTTCCACACCAGCACAGTGAGCAACCCTTCACTAATTGCCAAAGGAACTTGAGTAATGGCAAAAATGCCGGCAAACTTAGCGAATGATGCCATAAAACCACCCACAGGCGCAGGAAAAGCTAGGGCGAGTTGTACAGAGGTAATAATGTAAGTGAGTAAATTTGCCAAAGCTGCGGCTAAAAAGATGGCAATTCGTTGCTTACCAGTGAGCCGCTTGATCAGATGATATATCCAGTAGGCGGCAAATGGTCCCGCGATCGCCATCGAAAAAGCATTAGCTCCCAGTGTTGTTAAACCGCCATGCGCCATCAGCAGCGCCTGAAACAATAAAACCAGAGTCCCCAGCACCGACATAGCTAAAGGGCCAAATAACACGGCTCCTAAGCCAGTACCTGTAGGATGAGAAGAACTACCTGAAACTGAAGGTATTTTCAGGGCTGACAAAACAAAGGTAAAGGCTCCTGCTAATGCTAAAAGTAATTTTAGTTCAGGGTTGGTTTGGGTGATCCGAGTTAGCGATCGCAATCCTAAAACCCAAAATGGTAACGCTACCACCCACCAAAAAATTGCCCAACTCGCTGGTAAGTAGCCTTCCATAATGTGCATCGCATAAGCTGGCGCAGATGCTCCCACGATGATGTAAAAGCTCAGAACCCCTATCAGAATTAATGATCCAAGTTTTGATTTGAGAATGGTTTTTAACAATCTCTCTACTCCATAGATGTATTTCAAAGACCTAGTTTAAATCAATATATATCCTAATTAAAAATTACCCATGCGAAAGTCCGATTAATGTCAAAGTGAATCATAAAATTTTCTTTGGTTGGAATTGTCTGCTCAACCAGATTTGGCAAATAGTTGATAATTATTGACAATAATGTTTTGATCCCATACTATACACAAAAGTAATTGCAAATTTTTAGTATTTGTGCTGATTATGTCATGCCCGACAACTTTGCTCTGGATCAAGAAAAACGTTGGAGCCGTCGTCAACTGCTGAAACTGGGGTTAGCAGGTGCTGGGGTAACCAGTGCTGCTGCACTCTGGCATTTGCTGAATTTACAAACTAACTTAAATGTCAAAGTACCGTCTATAGAGATGGAAGCAACTGAAGGCGTTGCTAACCCGATGAAAATGCTCAGAGAGTTTGATTATGGGACACTCAAGCAAGAAAATGGGCGTACTATCCGAGAATTTCAGTTAACTGCGGGGACTTCGACAATTCAACTCAATAGCGCTGTCTCCTACAATATTTGGGATTTAAACGGTCGGATACCAGGGCCAACGCTACGCGCAAAACAAGGCGATCGCGTGCGGGTGCTGTTTCTCAACCAAGCCGGACATTCTCACTCTTTACATTTTCATGGGACTCATCCGGCGGAAATGGACGGTGTTCGTCCAGTTAGACATGGTAGTGCCACAATTTATGAATTTGATGCTGAACCCTATGGTGTCCACTTGTACCACTGCCATATTGAACCAGTTACCCGTCACATTGCCAAGGGGCTATATGGGATGTTTATTGTTGATCCCCCAACACCACGCCCCCCAGCAGATGAGATAGTTCTAGTCATGGCTGGGTATGACGTGAATGATGATAACCGTAACGAATACTACGCTTTCAACGGTTTGCCTGACCATTATATGCATCATCCCATCCCCATTTACCAAAATCAGTTGATTCGGCTGTATGTCCTGAATATTATTGAATTTGACCCCGCAGTAACCTTTCACCTCCACGCCAATTTTTTTGATGTCTATCGTTCTGGGATGACTCTGACTCCCAGTGAAAAAACTGATGTGATTACGATGGGTGTAGCAGAAAGACACATTTTAGAATTTGCTTTTCGCTATCCAGGAAAGTATATGTTTCATCCTCATCAGGATGCGATCGCTGAGAAAGGTTGCATGGGTCAATTTGAAGTCATTACTACATAAGTGCTGAAAATTAAGAAAGATGATTAAATTCTCTTAACTATTTCAGTAATTAGTTGACAAAAAATATCATTTCATAGAACAGTAAAATCTATCCCAACTGTTTTTATTACTGTAAATAGTTTTATTTACTACCCTTAAAGTTTTGCTAGGAGCAACAAAAATGATCAAATTGCGTTATGTCAGCTTATGTGTTGCTACTGCGATGATAGTGACTCTCAGTGCTTGTAACAGTACACCAACCGCAGAAAATCCATCCACGCCAGCCGCTAATCCCAGTTCCCAAACTACAGAGGTTGTGAGCCACAGTGGTCATAGTGGTAAACCTCAAATTAACATCAACACTGCTATCTTGTCAGAGTTGGATAAATTTGAAGCCAAGTTAGGTATCCCCGCATTATCGAACAAAATTCAGGCTAACCGTCCCTATGGTAGTCCTGAAGATTTGGTGAGCAAAAAAGTCATCACTCAGGAACAATTTAACCAAATTAAAGATTCGGTTACTGTTCAGGAAGTGGTACTCACAGGTGAAGCCAAAGATGTGGATTACATGACCAAATTGAGTTTAATGAAAGGGCATCTTTTAGTAGCACAAGAACTGCTAGAAAAAGATCAGCCAAAACAAGCAGAACCTCATATTGGACATCCAGTTGAAGAGATATATGTTGATGTCGAAGAGCAACTAAATGAGCGTCAAGTTAAAGAATTCAAGACAACTTTAGTTAGGTTACAAAATTTCGTCAAATCTAATCCCAAAGATGCCAAAGTGAACACTGATTTGACCGCTTCCATGCAAGCAGTTGATGGAGCGATCGCCGCTTTACCCGCAGAACAACGCTCAAAACCAGGATTCGTCCTCCAGGTGATTAACGAGTTACTAGATGCAGCGAACGCAGAATATACAGCCGCGATCGCAGATAGCAAAATATCTGAACCAATTGAATATCAAGATTCCCGTGGCTTTGTCGTCTACGCCAATGAACTATATCAAGGGATTTCTAGCCAAGTAGCCCCAGAAAACCCCGAAGCAGACGCAGCAATCAAGGCTAGTTTCACTGAACTAAAACAAGCTTGGCCTAGTGTGATTCCACCAGCTACAGCAGCAAAGACACCGGAGGATGTTACTAAGTTGGTGACAACTATTGCCGAAAACTCGCAGAAAATTCTCAAAAAACCCAGTATCTAAGTCAGGCGTTCGGCCAAGCTGCAACCTAAGCGATTGGCCAAGCCGCGCCAAAGGCGATCGCATTGACTTAATTGGTGGCGCACAAAGAGGAGTTTAGAATGAATGAGAAGTGAGACGATAGTTAAGGGTTACGGAGTGTAAATAGCTTAGGCTTTGAATACCTGTAGAGACTATACCTGTTAACTCAACACTGATGACTCCCCATTCGTAAATTTAATTAACAACTGATGCAAGAGCTTGACAACGAAAAAACCATCGACCTCCTGAACGCCATCATGGAATTTGAACTAGCGGGAGTAGTACGCTACACCCATTATTCCTTAATGGTGACTGGTCCTAATCGCATTCCCATTGTAGATTTTTTCAAAGCACAGGCGAGTGAGTCTCTACTTCATGCCCAACAGGTAGGAGAAATTCTAACTGGTTTAGACGGGCATCCCTCTCTAAAAATCGCCTCAATGGAAGAAACTTACCAGCACAAAGTCAAGGATATTTTGGCAGAAAGCTTATCCCATGAAAAGAAAGCGCTGGATTTGTACAAAAGTCTGTTGACTACTGTCACCGGTGCCAGTATTTATCTAGAAGAATTTGCTCGTGGCATGATTGGGCAAGAAGAGATGCATAATCTCGAACTGAAAAAAATGCTCCGCGATTTCAGCTAAATAATTAGGGGAGTAGGGAGTAGGGAGTAGGGAGTAGGAGAAAAAAGCAGGGAAGTAGTGATTGAGGGAGATTTTGAAATAAAATAAGACTTCTTCACTATGCTTAAAAAACTTTCCTCTTCTCCCCTGCACCCATACCCTTCTTCCCACTCCCCACTCCCCACTCCCCACTCCCAAAAAATGAATCTCAGCACCGCTCTACCTACTTTTGTCATTACACTCCGAGAAGGAGTAGAAGCCGCCCTCGTTGTGGGCATTGTCCTAGCTTTGCTGAAAAAAGCGAATCAATCCCGACTCAACCCTTGGGTATATGCTGGTGTCGGTGTTGGTATTATCATTAGTTTCTTCATAGGTGTGTTATTTACTTGGTTAATTCAAGTACTAGGGGCAGTAAATCCTCAATACACCTCAGTCGTTGAGCCAATGTTAGAAGCTGTGTTTAGTGTCCTGGCGATCGCTATGCTCAGTTGGATGCTCATCTGGATGACGAAACAAGCCAGATTTATGAAAGCGCAAGTTGAAGGAGCAGTCACACAAGCGCTAACACAAAACTCAAATGCTGGTTGGGGCGTATTTAGTTTAATTTTGATCGCCGTTGTCCGTGAAGGATTTGAAACTGTTCTATTTGTTGCTGCGAATTTTCAACAGGGATTAGTCCCAGCTTTAGGTGCAATTGCTGGTTTAGCCGGAGCAGCTGCCATTGGAGTCTTACTATTTAAATGGGGTATCAAAATTAATATTCGCCAGTTTTTCCAAGTGATGGGCGTTTTATTAGTATTGATAGTTTCCGGGTTAGTAGTTTCCGCCTTGAAGCATTTTGATGAAGGTTTGGCTAACCTTGCCCTCAGTAGTCGTGCCTCAGAAAATCTTTGTTTCTATTACGAACACTTTAGCAAAGTCCACTCTTGTATTTTGGGGCCAATGGTTTGGAATACTGAGAAAATATTGCCAGATCAACAATTCCCCGGCATTATTCTTAAATCTTTGTTTGGCTACAGAGAACATTTGTATTTAGTACAGGCAATCGGTTATGTTGTATTTTTAGCCACTGTCGGAGGGCTATATTTCCGCAGTCTAACTGGTGGTGTTGTTCAAAATATCAAGAATAATTCAGTCCCTCAAAAACCAATGAATTCGGCAAAGGAATAATTGGGCGAATATATTTTATGCAATAACCCGCGCAGGCGGGTTTTATCTTTGTAGCCGCGATTTCCAATCGCCAGGGCTAACTTTATCTCCCCTCCTCGCTTGCCTACGGTGTACACACAAGTCCTGTCTGTCTGCGTTTGAGGCTATTTTGCCCCCTAAATCCCCCAAGTTTGGGGGACTTTGAAAATTCTTGTTCCCCCATAATTGGGGGTTAGGGGGCGATTCGATCACTTGTGTGTACACCGTAGCCCCTAGTAGTTTACTTCGACTTGTGTGTACACCGTAGCCTTCAAGAAGAGGAGGTATGTCAAATAATCCATATTTTCACTGAGCAACACAGATTGCTTAATTATGATTAATTTACTGCTAATAAATCCTGCTGAAGCTGCTGGCAGGCTTTTTCTATTGTCTCGATGCTGCCTGGATTTACCAAACCATAATAATCAAAAATATATACTCGATTATTTTTAGTTGCTTGTAGTTGTTGCCAAAAAGATTCCTTTTTAAAAGAATCTAAAACGGCGGTTTCCGAACCTCCTTGTGGAGGACTAACTACAATAATTACTTCTGGATTTGCCTCTAAAACTTTCTCCGCCGACAGCGTAACATATCCACCAATTGGACTTTGACCTTGTAATTCGGCTGCCAAGTTTTTCGCCTGGAATTTTGCCAACAAATCCCCAGCCCAACTATTTTTATTCGGTGCTAAAATTGGCTGACGGCTAACCAGAACTAAAGTAGAAGGACTCTGAATTAACTTATCTGATAAAAAAGTTTTATAGCGATTTAATAAAGGCTGGGGATCAGCATCAATTAACTGAGCCAGTTTTTTAGTCAATTCTTCTAACGATTCCCAAGTATTCACCTTTGTTAGCAGCGTAGAAACTCCTAGCTGCTGGAGTCTCTGCATTGGTTGAGTAGAAAAACCCTCTGCACCAATCACTAAATCGGGTTTGAGAGCCACAATTTTTTCTAGATTCGGAGGACTTTGCCCCTCGCTGACGCGGGTAATTTCATCAAATCGCGGATCATCATTAAATAATTTGCTCCCAGTCATACCTACAAGCTTGCTGGGATCAAGCTGATATATAATATCTGTAGCAAGTGAGGAAAGAGCCACAACTCTTGTAGCAGATGCCTGTGGTACTTGCTGAGATGTTATTGTTGCTGATACCTGTGGCGGCTGTGTAGTTGCAGTGTTACAAGCCACTAAAACTAGACTCAACAACAATGCTAAAGCAGATAAAATTGCCCGATGATACATAGTGAACTTCCTTGCTGACTATAAAATAATTAAAAGCAAACTCATCACCACATTTCAAATTAACAAAATCTGGCTATGATGTTATTTGCTGTATATAGGCATTAAAAATGCGAGTAGACAGACAAGTCCCAATTCCATCAGGAACTTATAACTGCCCTACTCGCTATTATCTATACAAGGTTTATTGAAAAAGCTTAACTGAAGTATATAGTATTAATACGAAAAGTAATGTTGGATAGATAACAATTATTTTTTTATTGTCAGTCAAATTTTTGACATAACTATATTGGATCGATTGGTGAGATTTTTAGTTGAGCAAAGCCAAGTCCTCTGGTGTATTACAGTTAAATAACATCTCTGATGCTGGTAAGGACAAAACTTGTATAGAATGCTGAGTTAGCCACTGCTGAAATGAGCGCCCGCCTTGATTGATAAAATCTAAAAGTTGCGGCAAACAGCGACGGCGATAGAAACCACATAGAGGTTCCCAGCCTTGACTATGATGAACCAAAGTGGCGATCGCTTCATCCGCTACATGATCCAGTTCATTCGCCCATGCTTGCAACACTTCAACCCGCAACCGAGGCAAATCACAAGCTAGTAACAATACCCAATCTGTTTGTACTTGCGCCAAGCCTTGGGCAAATCCTACCAGTGGCCCGTGGTCAGGGGAAGATGAGGCAGATAAAGGTACTTCCCGAATAAATTGACAACTAGGTAATACTAAGTGCTGATAGCGTTCTGGCCAGGGAGTGACTACATAAACATGATCTGTACAACCTGCGGCTACACCACAAACCAACTGCAACAAAGGCATTCCCCCAATAGAAATCAGGGCTTTATCCTCACCCATGCGAGAACTCTTCCCACCAGCCAAGACAATCGTGCTGAGTAAAGAATTATGATTTATACCCATTTTTTATAAAATCAACGTCCTATTTCTGAGTAAACCTATATGCTTTTTCTCCGCTCCTCGCTTGCGCTACCGTGTACACACAAGTCTTGCCTGTCTGCGTTTGAGCCTGTTTAGCCCCCTAAATCCCCCAAGTTTGGGGGACTTTGAAAATTCTTGTTCCCCCAGAATTGGGGGTTAGGGGGCGATTCGATCACTTGTGTGTACACGGTAGCCTCGCTTGCACCGGACGGGTGCTTTAAGGTGATAAATATAACTATTAAGCCCTTGTCTGACTCTGCTGCACTTGCTGTAACAACTGTTCTTCACTTTGGGCTGGTGCAAGACATTGGAATCCTTGGCAAACTAAACCAACGCTACCTGATGGTAAATCAGATACCACAGCAAACTCGGTCACAGGTAGATACTTGGTCATCAGAGGAATTATCTGCTCAATAGTGCTGCGAATCAAGGTAGAATTACGATACCAATCTAAAGCTGTAAATAAGCTGGGGCAAGCCTGGGGAGCATTATGCATGACGCTACTAAAAGCTTTCAGTCCTTGCTCGGCTAAATTTAGATAATGTAAATTATCGGTGAGTAGGGAAAGACGGACTAAATTAGCGATCGCCACTCCATTCGCAGATGGTGTAGCATTATCTGCATAACTGCGTTCGCGCACAATTAAATCTTGACTAGCATCAGTGGCGGTATTGTAGTAGCCACCCAATTCTACACTCCAGAGAAACTCGTTGAATTGATCTTGTAGTGCGATCGCACTTTCTAACCAAGATTTTTGTTCAGGGAAACAAGCTTGTAAATCCAGTAGTGCCTTAATAAACAAACCGTAATCTTCAGACTGAGCTAACACAGCAGCTTCACCTTGATAGTTGAGTCTGTGGAAACGCCCATCAAGCAACTGATGTTGCAGAATAAACTTAGCGGCTCCGACAGCGATTTCCAGATATAACGGTTGTTGAAATACCGCACCAGCCCTAGCCAACCCGGAAATCATCAAACTATTCCAAGCCACAATCATCTTCGTATCTGTCACCGCAGGAATGCGTCCAGGCCAATCGCCAGTTTTTGCTTCCTGGTTATTAGCAGCAGGCGGAAAACTTCTGACTAACTCCGGCTTCTCACCATAACGCGCCGCAAACAATTTACTCAATGCAACTTCTATCGTGGCGCTCAGTTCCCCCTGATGGCGGCGTTGTAAAACATTCTTACCTTCAAAGTTCCCGTGGGGAGTTACCGTAAACTGTTGTTGTAATTCCGTTAGTTCCTCTGACGTTAACAGTTGTTCAAGTTCGCTGTAACTCCAGACATAAAAAGCTCCTTCCTCCGGTTCCACATCCGTAGAACTAGTAAAACTATCAGCATCTTGAGCCGCATAAAAATAACCTTCTGGAGCAGTCATTTCCCGCCGGAGCCATTCCACAGTCCCAGCCACCGACTTCATAAATGCGGGTTCTTTAACTCCATCACTCCATAAATTTGCTAGATACTCGACAATTTGACCATTGTCATAGAGCATCTTTTCAAAGTGAGGTACTGTCCAAGTGGGATCAACAGTATAGCGATGAAAACCACCACCCACATGGTCATAAATACCCCCTAAAGCTAAATCTAGTCCGCGTTGAATACAAATTTGTTTGCCATCAGACTGAGATGTTAACAAAAAGCGAGTTCCCCGTAATGCTAATTCTGCATAGGGGATCATTGGGAAGCTATTACCAGATTGATTAGGAGTAATTACCCCTGTGCTAGTTTCCCAACCTTGGCGCAACAATTCATTTTCTGCAACTTGATTAGTCGCGCCATTTTGTAATACCGCAGAGGTGAGAAGTGACTCAATAATTAATGCTTTACGTTGGCTTAAATCTTCTTTTTCTGTATCGTAGTAGCGACGTAGAGCTTGCAGAACTTGTAAAAATCCGGGACGACCGTAGCGGGGTTCCAAAGGAAAGTAAGTTCCAGCGTAAAACGGTACCAAATCCTCTGGGGATAAAAAGACATTTAAAGGCCAACCACCTTGACCACTCATCATCTGCAACGCTTGCATATAGATGCTATCGAGGTCGGGTCTTTCTTCCCTATCTACTTTGATAGGTAAAAAATTGGCATTCATGTACTCAGCGATCGCTGCATCAGAGAAAGCCTCACCTTCCATCACAGTACACCAGTGGCAACTGGAATAACCAATGGAAAGGAAAATTGGTTTATTTTGCTTTCTTGCAGTTGCAAGAGCTTCGTCACACCAAGACCACCAATCAATCGGGTTTTCGGCGTGTTTACGGAGATAGAGACTCTTAGCTTCAGCAAGGCGATTAGTCATAATTCAGATGCAAATAGTTGCCTTATTTGCTCAGTCTACCCTGTTACTAGGAGTCTTAGCCTAGAACCATGTCTACATAAACAAAAAACTCAACCAGCGACTTATCCCTTGGGTACGAGAGCATCTGCTCAACTGACTTAGTTAGTAACTAGCTATTTATTTGAAAGAGCGCAATAGCAAGCTAACAATTGTGACTCGCGTTTCCGGTGTTAATGAACTGGCTCTTGTCTGAATTCGATAATTGGGGCTAAGGCCTGCTATCAGGTGGAGTAAAAACGTAATTATGGCGGCTTGCACAAGTTTTTCAGGCATGGCAGGTATCCCTTTGTTAATAGCACTTCCAGTAGGATCTGTTTGTGTAAATACACGCCTTTCTATTGGTTTACCGGATTTGAAAAAATTAATTAGATAATTGCTCAACAAGAAGGTGAAAAAATGTTTAAAAAGTTACCAATAGTTGACATAAATTTACTATAAATACACCTGATCCAGTGATTTGTAGTAAACCCTTATATCTAGAGTTTAGTGTAGATGCACAGATTCTTCGGCCAGAGAAGGTCTTGTTATAGACATTACTTGTTTGTTTTTTAATTTTTTCCTCCCTGACCACAGGTCGATATTTATTTAGACGTTTCTTCTCTATAAAAAGTGCCTACGCGGATTTTTTTCATCTGTCAGGTAGAGGAACAATTAGCGAAATTTTTGACAAAAACAGCAATCAGCCGTTGACTAAACAAGCCGCAGAGCAGGCTTTGCCAAAAGTCCGAACGGAAGCAGGGCGCAGAGGGGCATTGGGGACTAGGACAGGTCGGCGTAAATAGCACAACGATTTGAAATCAATGAAAAGCCTATAGAATAAGCTTTTTGACTTTTGATTTTTAACCTTTGACTACACGGCGGGACTAGCCTTTAGGCAGGAGGAGTATCAAGCCGATAAGATAGATATAAAATTAAGATCCTTACAAGCACGCTGCATGATTCCTATCGTTGTTGAACAATCGGGTCGAGGCGAACGCGCCTTTGATATCTACTCACGACTGTTGCGTGAGCGCATCATATTTTTGGGACAACAGGTTGATAACGACATTGCAAATCTGATTGTTGCCCAACTGCTATTCTTGGATTCTGAAGACTCGGAGAAAGATATTTATTTGTATATTAATTCTCCCGGCGGTTCGGTAATGGCTGGCATGGGTATTTTTGACACCATGAAGCACATCCGTCCTGATGTCTGTACAATTTGTACTGGACTAGGAGCAAGTATGGGCGCTTTTCTTCTCAGTGCGGGTACTAAAGGTAAGCGAATGAGTCTACCCCATTCTCGGATTATGATTCATCAACCCTTGGGTGGCGCTCAGGGACAGGCGACTGATATTGAAATTCAAGCACGGGAGATCCTCTACCACAAGCAACGGTTAAATGAATATTTAGCTGAACATACTGGTCAACCAATTGAGCGTATTGCTGAAGATACCGAACGCGACTTCTTTATGTCTCCAGAGGAAGCTAAGGAATATGGCTTGATTGACCAAGTTATTGACCGTCACGCGGCTGGTAGCCGTCCGGTTGTTCTCAATCATTCGTAAATGGGAGTAGGCAGAAGAGGCAGGGGAGCGGGGAGCGGGGAGCAAGGGGGAATTTGACATAAAATAGCATTTATTTGGTG
>NZ_CAWQOY010000160.1:0-109924 GCF_963896525.1 Nodularia sp. LEGE 04288 | reverse complement strand
TCCCCGCAAGCGAGGAGGGGGGATTTGATTGGTTTTGGTGATTGATCATTTTCTCTTTGCCGCGAAGAGGGGGGATGGGAATTTTCCTGGTGATTGATCATTTTCTCCCCGTAAGCGGGGAGGAGGGATTTGATTAGTTTTGGTAATTCCTCTTGGTGAAAACTACCAACCGTTGGCTGTGCGTCCTTTATAAAGTTCACCTGTAAATGGCTGGACACCAATCATCGGATAAGCATCATCCGTAGGGCTAAAAATCCGCACTACAGCTTCAGAAATATACTGCGTTATGCTATCAAGTAACTTTAAAATAGCCATATGAGACTCCTTTCTTGAGTCGCGTCGGTTGTTATTTCTCTACTCTAGTTCTGATATTCTCAACTTAGTTGAAATCTCAATATATTGAAAACATCTGCAATACTTCTTCGGGTATCTTTGCAATACTTTAGCTAATGCCTAAGTCTCAGTTTTACTTTTGATTCTAAATTATTCATCATCCTCTCATCTGAGCCAAATTTTGTCCAGCAATATTGTTGAAAATCACTATTACAATATATTAAATAATCGGATATTTTAGGATTAACCTCTGTTATTTATCCTGAATGACCGCAGTCTATAACTTTATGAGTTTTATAGTTGACATTATTTATAGTAAAATCTACCATAATAGAAGCAGCATTCTTCTAAGGACGCTCTTGCATGGCAACTTTTCCAGACTGGGACGGCGAACTGACTCTGTGTGCGGCTGATTACAGCCTGCTAACTGACCTTTACCAGCTAACGATGGCAGCTTGTTATACAGGCGAAGGTGTAGAACAACGACGGGCGAGCTTTGAATTATTTGTCAGACGCTTACCAGAAAATTTTGGCTATTTAATAGCTATGGGACTAGAGCAGGTTTTGGCATATTTAGCAAACTTTCGCTTTAGCCCATCTCAGATAAAGGCTTTACAGGCAACGGGAATTTTTGCTCATGCAACCGAAAGCTTTTGGTCACTTTTAGCTGAGGGGTGTTTCACTGGTAATGTCTGGGCAGTACCGGAAGGAACAGCCGTATTTGCTAATCAGCCTTTATTGCGGGTGGAAGCACCTCTTTGGCAAGCACAGCTGGTGGAAACTTATTTACTGAATACGATTAATTATCAAACCTTGATTGCCACAAGGGCTGCACGCATCCGGGATGTGGCAGGGGAAGCAGCCACACTGTTGGAATTTGGCACGAGAAGGGCATTTAGTCCCCAAGCCTCTTTGTGGGCGGCGCGGGCTGGTTTGGCTGGGGGATTAAACTCGACTTCCAATGTGTTAGCAGCGCTACAACTGGGAGAACAGCCAAGTGGTACGATGGCTCACGCTTTAGTTATGGCACTTTCAGCAATGACAGGTAGTGAAGAGCGGGCTTTTACTGCCTTTCATCGATATTTTCCCGGTGCGCCATTGTTGATTGATACTTACGATACGATCGCTGCGGCAAAGCAGTTAGCGGCTAAAGTCAATGCTGGCGAAATGGAATTAACTGGGGTGAGGTTGGATTCTGGAGATTTGGTTACTTTGTCAAAACAAGTGCGATCGCTGCTTCCTAATATATCAATTTTTGCTAGCGGCGATTTAGATGAGTGGGAAATTGCCAGACTCAAAGCTGCTGATGCCCAAATCGATGGCTATGGGTTGGGAACTCGGTTAGTTACGGGTGCGCCTGTGAATGGAGTTTATAAACTCGTGGAAATCGATGGTATCCCGGTAATGAAACAGTCTCCTAGCAAGGTGACTTATCCCGGACGCAAGCAAATTTTTCGCTCGTTTGTGGGAGGTAAGGTAAAAGCCGATAAGTTGGCATTAGTAGATGAAAGCAATGTCTTAGGATCACCTTTGTTGCAATTGGTACTCAAGAATGGTGAACGCTTGTATCCGCCAGAAAGTTTACAGGAGATTCGCCAACGGACTGCATCTAATGTGGTTAGTTTACCCCAGGAAACTCGGCGTTTGGATGATCCGGTGGGGGTGGAGATGGAAATTTCTGCTGGTTTGCAGAAGTTGATTTTGAAGACCAAGAATCGAACCGCAGAGGCGCAGAGGACACAGAGATGAGAATTGCTTTGTTTGGTACTAGTGCTGACCCGCCGACGGCTGGACATCAAAAGATTCTCAGATGGTTATCTGAGGGTTATGATTGGGTAGCAGTTTGGGCGGCTGATAATCCTTTTAAGTCTCATCAAACACCTTTAGAACATCGGGCTACAATGCTGAGATTGTTGATTACGGATATTGATACTTCGACTCCGCTCAGTAACCATGTTTCGACTACGCTCAACAACCATACGCCACGGCAGAATATTGCTTTGGAACAGGATTTGAGTAGTTTCAGAACTCTGGAAACTCTGGAAAAAGCTAAGTCTCGCTGGGGGGAGGATACTGAGTTTACCTTGGTGATTGGTTCTGATTTATTACATCAGTTACCGCGCTGGTATCGTATTGAAGATTTGTTACAGCAAGTGCAACTCCTAATTGTGCCAAGACCAGGATATGCCATAGATGAGTATAACTTGGAGGCGGTGCAAAATCTGGGCGGTCAAATTGCGATCGCTAGTTTAACTGGTATAGATGTTTCTTCCAGCGCCTATCGTGAACATGGAGATACTCAAGCCCTGACTCCCCCAATTGTCGCTTATATTCATCAAGAGCATTTGTACAAATGCCAGGACGCAACCACAAAAAGTTACCAACTCCACTAAATCAGCCACCTTGCTTCGGCTCCGTTCAGCAACCTTTAGCCGATTTTAAGGTTGGTGTTGATAATGTGATTTTTTCTGTAGATACTGCCCAAAATCGGCTGCTAGTTCTCTTAATCATGCGACAGCAGGAACCATTTTTAAATTCTTGGAGTCTTCCCGGTACTTTGGTACGTCAAGGAGAATCTTTAGAAGATGCTGCCTATCGCATTATGGCAGAGAAAATTAGGGTGAATAATCTCTATTTAGAACAGTTATACACCTTTGGCGGACCCAATCGCGACCCAAGAGAAGCTACAGGTAGTTATGGTGTCCGTTATCTATCAGTTAGTTACTTTGCTCTGGTGCGGTTTGAAGAAGCCGAATTAATTGCTGATAAAGCCACTGGGATTGCTTGGTATCCAGTTAAAGATGTACCACAATTAGCCTTTGATCATAATCAAGTTTTGGCTTATGGACACAGACGTTTACGAAATAAGTTAGAGTATAGTCCGGTGGCTTTTGATGTTTTGCCAGCTAGCTTTACTTTGAATGATTTGTATCAGTTATACACCACAGTTTTAGGCGACAACTTCGCCGATTATTCTAACTTCCGGGCGCGGCTACTCAAGTTAGGTTTTTTATCCGATACCGGAATCAAGGTTTCACGGGGTGCTGGTCGTCCGGCTAGTTTATATAAGTTTGATGCTGATGCTTTCGCACCTTTAAAAGATAAACCTTTAGTTTTTATTTGACTACCCCAATTTCAGGACATCAATTTATGAAAGCAGCAGCAGAATGTGCGGATATGCAAGAGATTCGGATTGAAATTGATAGAATTGATCATGAGATAATCACGGCTTTTGGTCAACGTTTTGAATATGTGAAAGCAGCAGCAAAATTCAAAACTAATGAAACAAGTGTGAAAGCCCCAGAAAGATTTAATGCGATGTTACAGCAAAGAAGACTTTGGGCAGAAGCATCAGGTTTAAATCCAGATGTAATTGAAAATTTATATCGAGATTTGGTGAGTTATTTTATTGATGAAGAATTAAAAAATTGGCGTTCTAAGTAAGTAATATAGAAATCAATAAATAGAAACAGGGAAACCGTTAATTGCATCAGTTAAGTAGCTCAAACTTAAAAAACGTAATACCCAGATCCCCGACTTCTCGAAGAAGTCGGGGATCTATATCGTCAAGGTTTTATGTTTAATTATGTTGACCTACTTATCGGTCAATTGATTGTTGCTGAAGGCTAAAAGCTCAATTAATCTCTTTTGTATAATCCCAAAACCCAAATCAAAAATGAAAATTGCGATCGCTCAACTAAATCCCATAATTGGAGATTTGCCCGGAAATGCTCAGAAAATTGTGGAAGCAGCCCAACAAGCAGCCGCCCAAGGTGCGCGTTTATTATTAACACCAGAACTTTCTTTGTGTGGCTATCCCCCCAGAGATTTATTACTAAATCCTAGTTTTGTGGCAGCGATGGGCATGACATTGCAACAGCTAGCCCCTGATTTACCGCCTAATTTAGCTGTGTTGGTAGGAACTGTTTCCCCAAATTTAAAAGCGCATACTACTGGCGGTAAATGTTTATTTAATAGCATTGCTTTGTTAGAAAATGGCAAGGTAAAACAAGTTTTTCATAAGCGGCTTTTACCTACATATGATGTATTTGATGAAAATCGTTATTTTGAACCAGGGTTACAAGCTAGTTATTTCACCCTAGATAATCTTGATATTGGTGTAACTATTTGCGAAGATTTATGGAACGATGAAGACTTTTTAGGTAAACGCAGTTATGCCGTAAATCCCATTGCTGATTTAGCGATTTTGCGTGTTGATCTAATTGTGAATTTATCTGCCTCACCTTACAGTCTTGGTAAGCAGCAGTATCGAGAATCTCTGCTGAAGCATAGTGCCATCCGTTTTGACCAACCAATGATTTATGCTAATCAAGTTGGGGGAAATGACGATTTAATTTTTGATGGGCGCAGTTTTGCTTTAAATCGTCAAGGTGAAATTGTCTGTCGTGCTAATGGTTTTGCCACTGATTTAGTCATAGTTGAATTTGATCAGGCGCAGCGAGATTTACAGTTGGCTTCTGTAGTACCTGCATATCAGTCAGATGAGGAGGAAATTTGGCAGGCTTTAGTCTTGGGAGTCCGAGACTATGCCCAGAAGTGTCATTTTTCTAAAGTGGTGCTGGGTTTAAGTGGGGGAATTGATTCGGCATTAGTAGCGGCGATCGCATCTGTAGCCCTTGGTAAAGAAAATGTCCTCGGTGTTCTCATGCCTTCTCCCTACAGTTCGTCACATTCTGTCAGCGATGCTTTGGCATTGGCAGAAAATCTGGGTATCCAAACCACTATTTTAAAGATCGGAGAATTAATGGCAGGGTTTGATCACACCCTAGCTGATTTGTTTGCTGGGACTGAATTTGGTATTGCTGAGGAAAATATCCAGTCCCGGATTCGCGGTAATTTATTAATGGCGATCGCGAATAAATTTGGTTATCTGCTGTTATCTACTGGCAACAAGTCGGAAATGGCAGTAGGTTACTGCACCCTTTATGGAGATATGAATGGCGGGTTGGCTGCGATCACTGATGTGCCTAAAACCCGTGTTTATTCACTGTGTCATTGGTTAAATCGCAATCGCGAAATCATTCCCCAAAATATTCTCACCAAACCACCCAGCGCTGAACTTAAACCCGGCCAAGTTGATCAAGATTCTCTACCCGACTACGAAATTTTAGACGACATCTTGCAACGCCTCATCCATAACCACCAATCAGCCGCCCAAATTGTAGCCGCAGGACATGATCCGGTAATTGTCAACCGAGTCATTCAGATGGTGGCGCGTGCGGAATTTAAACGCCGACAAGCACCCCCAGGATTAAAAATTACTGATCGCGCCTTTGGTACTGGTTGGCGAATGCCAATTGCCAGTAATTGGGCGGCTGTTAAAAATGCCTATCAGACTCAAAGCATCCCCAGCCCGACATTAGTCGGCGGCGACGAACAAGATGCCTAAGCGCAAATCAAATGTTTTGGGAAAAATCTGTAATTGTTTTACCAGTGGGGATTTTAACCACCTAACTCCCGCAACATCCCTTCTATCCTGTTCACTCCCGCCGAGTCATTTCGCCGTTGATACAAGTCGCGAGCTTTCCGAAGCACGTTGTTTGCTTGTGCGGTTTGTCGTCGCTGTTTATACATCGCAGCCATAAACTCATAAGTTTGGGCATTATTGGGATCAAGTTTAATTGCTTCTCCGTAAGCCCAATTAGCGGCTGTAAAGTCTCCCATCCGGGCTTGAGTGATACCTAATCCCAAATAAGCATTCAAATGGTTACGGTTGAGCTGGATGGCACGACGGTAAGATTCTTTCGCTCCATTCGTATCACCCATATTAACTTTGATGTAACCCACAGCGTAATGAAAATCACTATTATTACCGTTAATAGCGATCGCCCGACGATAAGAAGCTAGAGCTGGTGGGAAATTTCCTTGTTTGGCATAGAGATAACCAATACCAGAATGAATTTTAGCGTTTCTTGGCTCAATGTTAGCCGCTTGTTGATAAATGGCGATCGCCCCATTATAGTCGTTAGCTGCCACCAGCCGCTCTCCTTCCTCGAAGAGTCTCTTTAATTGGGGGTTTGTGGTTTGCGCTATGAGTACCTGAGCCTGAGCCACCGAGGGGATGCTAACGGCACTAAATCCTAAGCACAGAACACCAACTACAAGTGATATGCGTTTGTACACAGTCAAATTCCTGAAATTCTAGGGGACTTTTTTTTGTACATTAAAACAAAAATTTTGAGTTTTGAAAACTGTAATTATTTCCCTTCACCAAAGTTAAATAAATTGTCAATTCAGATACTTTTCACAGCACAAAACCTCCTGAGCTTATATTAAAGGACAGATTGATTATTATAAAGTATTCAGTATATCCCACCAATGAATTTGTCTGTGGACAAAATGCCTTTTATTGTGAGTGCTTTTCCTGTGGCCTTCTTGCTATACAAATGCAAGGTATCTTGCCTTGCTATGATGCCACAAAGAGGCCCCGGAGCAGGGAGCAGGGATCTGGGGGATTTGGAACTCACCTACCAAAAGGGTTTCAAGCAACTACATTGATATATGAGGTCAATCTAAAATCTAAAATCCAAAATCTAAAATCCAAAATTGAGTGCAGGGGCTAATTTAATTTATGATTGTAACTACGACTGATGTGATTCAAGGTGCTGTGATTGAATCATATTTAGGCATTGTGACGGCCGAAGTCGTCTACGGCAGCAATTTCATCAGAGATTTTTTTGCCAGCATTCGAGATGTTATCGGTGGTCGGACTGCTAGCTATGAGCGTCTATTTGAGCAGGGACAGCGCCGAGCCATAGAGGAATTAGAACTACGCGCCCAGCGTCTGGGTGCAGATGCTGTAATTGGGATTGAATTTGATACTGGCACAATCAATATTGATCAGACCGGAGTTTTGTTACTGATTACAGCCACAGGTACTGCTGTGAAAATGCGTTAGTTTGTTAATTTTATGATGTTCCTAGCTAATGGGTAATGGCTTAGTTATAATTACCCATTAGTATTTTTTGAGCCTAACTAAAAGAAAGGATCTGATTTATTTGAGCAAGCCATAAAAGAATCTCACATCAACTCTTTCCTTACTCAGGACAGAGAGGACTAATATTGTTTTTTGTCTCAATACAAACTAATTGACAATAACTTACCCAAATATTTAATACTATATCTAAATATGCCAATGAAAACGTCAAAAAGATCAGACATAAAGAATCAATAAATTTAATTGAGATTTATTAAGTAATTTTAGTTAATCCTGCTGAAGATAGAGTAATTAACTCCTTCTATTGATAGATATTAAAAATCATATCTGGCAATTTAATTTTAAGCATAAGCATGAATCATCAAATCAATATAACTGAGAAAAAACTTTGCTGACAAAGCAATGGAGAAAATAAACTATGTCATACATAAATCGCGTAGGCGATGATGTTATTAATGAACCCGCAGTAGCAGGTAGAGTAGCTGAATATCATGATCGCGTCCGCTGGGGGCCAATAATTGCTGGTGTATTGGTGGCTTTAGCTACTCAATTAATCTTGAGTTCCTTGTTTGGTGCTATCGGCGCAGGTACAATTGCCGGTTCAGGAGCGCCCAGAACCATCACACCTGATATTGCTGCTAATGTGGGAATTTGGTCAACCCTGGCTTTGTTAATTTCCCTATTCGTTGGTGGTTGGGTGACGACTCGTGCTTGTGGTCCAATGAACCGGAATACAGCTCTGCTCAATGGCGCAATCCTTTGGGCTACTACTATCGCCCTGAGTTCTTGGCTCTTGGCCAGTGGAGTCTGGGGTACTTTCGGTGTTGTGGCTCCTAATGTTGCAGTAGCTATACCCCCCGAAGCAGTTCAACCAGGCGCTCCCGTACCGCCAACTACTGTAACTGCTGAACAAGCTCGCCAAATTGCTGCGGCTACTTCCAGAGCTTTGTGGTGGTTTGTCTTGGGTTCTTTGTTGAGTTTAGCTGCGGCTCTCATGGGTGCTGTTGTGGGCGCTCGCAGTCCTAGAACTAACAATTATCGGACTTAAATATTTTTGGTACAATTAAAAACAATTCATCCCTGAAAGTACCTTTTTTTAAGGTGCTTTTTATTGTGGAAAATAGTATTTTTCTGAAAGTTGCCTTTTACCACTTCAAATATGAAGCTTCAATTCCTTGTTCGCGCTTGATTTTGGCATCCTTTTCAAACCAGGCAATTAGTTGCTGTGTGGTTAAATCTTCCATAGCAACACCGTACTCTTGGGCAATATGCTTTAAGACTTTAAGGGATGAAATTGTTAATCTGGTTAAAAACTTTTCTGAAGAAGACAACAAAGCTGCATCTACTTTTGCTGATTCTTCTAAGGTGAGAAATTGGGTTGTCGGTTGCTGAGGTGGTATATCCATATATTTAGTTTTTAAACCTAGTTAAATGTTGATTAATGGACAATGGGTAATTCTGGATTGGTAAAAAGCTTTACCACTCAACTATCAGCCATGATTTAAACTGAATGTGATTGTGTTTGTCGAGCTTGCACCAAATAGCCGCAACGATGTTCACCATCGATGATCCAATGGGTACGCTCTACCTGACAATCTGGTAGCACCGCCGCAAACATTTCTAATTCATGACCGCAGATACTAGGGAAAGATTCAGCGACATTAGAAATGGCACAGTTATGCTCCATGAAGATAAAGCTATTCTCCTGTGAGGATTCCACAGAGTGATATTCTGCCATGAAACCTTCCGCTTTTCTCAGATCCACTAAATTAGCTACACGCTCTTCTAGTGATCCATTACCCAAGCGATCGCGATATTCTTGAGCTTTACGCTCCCACTGTTTTTGTAAAATTGACCTAACTTGGTCACGGCCTACGGTTTCTGCTAAAGTATCCAGCAGTGAAACAGCAAATTCACCGTAGCGATCGCTTTGATGATTGTTTAAACTCCGTTGCAGGCGATCGCGTCCCCGGCGACTTAATCTATAGATATGCTGCGGTCGTCCCATACCTATTTGTACAGATGAATACAAAACTAGGTCTTCCGTCTCCAAATCTTTGAGATGACGACGAATTGCTTGCTTGCTGACATCTAAAACTTCGGCTAACTCAAAAGCAGTTGCTTGTGAGCGCTTAAGCAGATACTCCAAAATATCTTGCTTGGTTGAGGTCTGGTGAATAGTCTCCATTTGCTCTACAAGACGCTGCATGAACGTCCCCAAATATTTTTTTTAGAAAATTTGACTTTAACAACATTCTTGTTGTTAATTTAGCGTAAAATGAAAATAAATTAAACAACGAATATGTTGTTTTACTCCCTAAGTCCTATTTTAACAGCCGTGTAGCCACTGGGAAACACGAGAAGGGAAGAGGCTCAAACAGCCCGTCTCCCATCCTTAAAGAGATTTTCGTAAACAGATTCCACGATTCCAGTTCTGAACACAAGAGATTAATACCGATGAGTGCCACTGTCAAAACCTTAGTCAACCAACCCTACAAGTACGGCTTTATCACAGATATCGAAGCCGACACTATCCCGCGTGGACTAAATGAGGACGTTGTTCGCTTGATCTCCTCCAAGAAGAACGAGCCACAGTTCATGTTAGATTTTCGCCTCAAATGTTATCGCCAGTGGCTAAAAATGACGGAACCAACTTGGCCGAGTGTCAAGTATCCAGCTATCGACTATCAGAATATTATCTACTACTCTGCGCCCAAGAAGAAGAAAGCCAAACTCAACAGCTTAGATGAGGTAGATCCTACCTTGCTGGAAACTTTTGAGAAATTGGGTATTTCCCTAAATGAACAGAAGCGCCTAGCCAATGTAGCTGTGGATGCGATTTTCGATAGCGTTTCTGTTGCTACGACATTTAAGGACAAACTCGCCGAAGATGGCGTTATCTTCTGCTCAATTTCGGAAGCCTTACAAGAACATCCCGAACTTGTGCGGAAGTATCTGGGTAGCGTCGTTCCTCCAGCCGACAATTATTTTGCCGCTTTAAATGGTGCTGTATTCAGTGACGGTTCTTTTGTCTATATTCCTAAAGGCGTAAAATGCCCAATGGAATTATCTACATATTTCCGCATCAACTCCGGTGATACAGGACAGTTTGAACGGACTTTGATTGTGGCTGAAGAAGGTAGCTATGTTTCCTACCTAGAAGGTTGTACTGCGCCAATGTATGACACGAACCAATTACACGCGGCTGTGGTGGAACTTGTCGCCCTGGATAACGCGGAAATTAAATATTCCACTGTGCAGAACTGGTACGCCGGGGATGAAAAGGGTAAAGGTGGAATTTATAATTTCGTGACCAAGCGCGGTTTATGTCAAGGTGTCAATTCTAAGATTTCCTGGACTCAAGTAGAAACTGGTTCGGCGATTACTTGGAAGTATCCTAGCTGTGTGTTGGTTGGTGATAACTCTGTGGGTGAATTTTACTCGGTGGCGCTGACAAATAATATGCAGCAAGCTGATACGGGGACGAAGATGATTCACGTTGGTAAGAATACTCGCAGTACGATTATTTCTAAGGGGATATCGGCGGGTAATTCTAGTAATAGTTATCGCGGTTTGGTGAAGGTGAATCCCACGGCTAAGGGTGCGAGAAATTATTCTCAGTGTGACTCGATGCTGATTGGGGATAATGCCCATGCTAATACTTTCCCTTATATTCAGGTGCAGAATAACGCTAGTAAGGTGGAGCATGAGGCTTCTACTTCTAAGATTGGTGAGGACCAATTGTTTTATTTTGCTCAACGGGGTATTTCTCAGGAGGACGCTATTTCGATGATGATTAGCGGTTTCTGTAAGGATGTTTTTAATCAGCTACCTATGGAGTTTGCTGTGGAAGCTGACAAGCTTTTGAGTATGAAGTTGGAAGGTAGTGTTGGGTAGTTGGTTGGTTTTGGATTAACGAACCACAGAGACGCAGAGAGCGCAGAGTAAGAGAAGATAAGAGAAGAGAAGATGATTATTGAAAATAGTGATGTTGTGCTGTCGGTTAGGGATTTGACGGCTAGTGTTGATGGGACTCCGATTCTGAAGGGTTTGAATCTTGAGGTTCGGGCTGGGGAAATTCATGCGATTATGGGACCGAATGGTTCTGGTAAGAGTACTTTTTCTAAGGTTTTGGCTGGACACCCGGCTTATGAGGTGACTGGTGGTGAAGTGATTTTCCAAGGTAAGAATTTACTGGAAATGGAACCGGAGGAACGGGCTAGAAGCGGTGTGTTTTTGGCGTTTCAATATCCTTTGGAAATTCCGGGTGTGAGTAATCTGGATTTCTTACGGGTTGCTTACAATTCTCGGCGGAAGGCTCAGGGTTTGGAGGAGTTGGACGCTTTTGATTTTGATGATTTGATTGAGGAAAAGTTGGAAGTTGTAAAAATGAATCCTTCTTTTCTTAATCGCAGTCTGAATGAAGGGTTTTCTGGTGGTGAGAAGAAGCGGAATGAAATTCTGCAAATGGCTCTGCTGGAACCAAAGTTGGGTATTCTGGATGAGACTGATTCGGGTTTGGATATTGATGCTCTGAGAATTGTGGCTGATGGTGTGAATCAATTGGCTAGTCCAGAAAATGCCACGATTATGATTACTCACTATCAACGTTTGCTGAATTATATTGTGCCGGATTTTGTCCATGTGATGGCAAATGGTCGCATTCTGATGAGTGGTGGTAAGGATTTGGCGCTGGAATTGGAAGAGCGCGGTTATGACTGGGTTCTGGAAGGTGCTGAGGTGGGTGTGTAATGACTATTCAAGTTTCTCCTAGTCCGGTTCCTAACTCGAATCCTGTGAGTTTGATTTCTACTCTGTTAAATAAAGATACTTATCTGACTGGGTTGTTAGATGAAGTAACCGCAGCAACCGCAGCAGATTGTTTCCAGGAATTACGCCAAGGTGCTGCTAATTGGGTACGTCATTCCAGTATCCCTACTACCCGTGAGGAGGAATGGCGGTTTACTGATTTGTCGGCGCTACGTCAAGTGCAGTTTCATGTGGAAACACAATTAAAATCAGTTGATATCTCGGCTTTAACTTTACCAGAGGCTGTTAATAGTCGTTTGGTGTTTGTTAATGGTGTTTATGCGCCGGATTTATCCGCCGTTGCAGATTTACCTTCTGGGGTTGTGGTCGGTAATTTGGCTGATTTTTCCAGGTCTCAGCAGGAGCGTGTTAAACAGTTTTTAGCACAAGCTGAGGGTTCACAGGAAGTTTTTACTGCTCTCAATACTGCTGGAATATGTGATGCGGCGGTGGTTTGGGTGACTAAGAATGTCATTCTGGAAACGCCTATTCATCTGTTGTTTATTGCGGTTGCTGGTGAACAAGCGACGATTTCTCAGCCTCGTTGTTTGGTGGTGGCTGAAACTGGTGGTAGTGTGACTGTGGTGGAAGATTTTACTAACCGCACAGACGCAGAGAATGAGGGGGTTTACCTCACTAATGCGGTTACGGAAATTTGGCTGGGTGAAAATGCTCAGGTAAGTCATACTAGGATTGAGCGGGAAGGTGCAGAGGCTTTTCATGTGGGGAAGACTGCTGTTACCCAAGCTCGTGATAGTCGATATACTTGTCATGCTTTGAGTTTTGGTGGGAAGTTATCGCGCCACAATTTAGAAATTTTGCAAACTGGTGAACAAACTGAAACGACTCTCAACGGTTTGACGATGATTTCTGGTAGACAGGTGGGTGATACTCACAGTGCGATCGCACTTAATCATCCCCATAGTACCAGCACACAGTTACATAAATGTATTGTAGGCGATCGCGCTCATGCAGTATTCAATGGTAAGGTGTTTGTGCCGAAAGCAGCGCAGTTAACAAATGCTGGTCAGTTAAATCGCAATTTATTGTTATCATCAAAGGCCAGAGTTGATACTAAGCCCCAGTTAGAAATTACCGCCGATAACGTTAAATGCGCTCATGGTGCTACCGTCAGCCAATTGGAAGACGATGAAATCTTTTATCTCCAAAGTCGGGGAATTAACGAAAATGAGGCGCGTAAGTTGTTAATTAATGCCTTTGCTGCGGAAATTATCAACCAAATCCCAGTCAAATCTCTGCAAGCAGTCCTATTCAACACAGTTAATAGTCTCAAGTCTTTGACTAATGACTAATGACAAAAATTTCCTTAATGCTAGTACAAACCCCCAGATAAATCTGGGGAATCAATCCCAAATCCCAAATCCTCAAACCTATAGATTTATCTGTGGAGTCAATCCAAAATCTAAAATCTAAAATCTAAAATTGTATGACTTTCACCCCTACCAAAACCCTAGCTGATCAAGTTCGCGCTGATTTCCCGATATTGCATCAGGAAGTTAACGGGAAACCGTTGGTTTATCTGGATAATGCAGCTACTTCCCAAAAACCTTTGTTCGTGTTAAATATTCTGCGGGATTATTACGAACAATATAATGCGAATGTGCATCGTGGCGCTCATACTCTGAGTGCTAAAGCCACTGATGCTTATGAAGGTGCGCGAGATAAAGTAGCAAAATTTATTAATGCTGCATCACGTCAGGAAATCATCTACACTCGCAACGCCAGTGAAGCCATTAACCTGGTAGCCTACAGCTGGGGGATGAACAATTTGCAAACAGGGGACGAAATTATTATGTCGGTGATGGAACACCACAGTAATATTGTTCCTTGGCAACTTGTATCACAAAAAACGGGTGCGGTGTTAAAGTTTGTGGAATTGACACCAGAAGGCAGTTTTGATTTAGAACAGTTTAAAAACCTGATTTCTGACAAAACTAAATTAGTCGCTGTGAGTCATGTTTCTAATACTTTGGGTTGTATTAATCCAGTAGCAGAAATTGCGAAAATTACTCACAAATACGGTGCAAAATTATTAGTTGATGGTTGCCAAAGTATACCGCATATGCCTGTGGATGTGCAACAAATCGACTGTGATTGGTTGGTGGCTTCCGGTCATAAAATGTGCGCCCCCACTGGCATCGGATTTTTGTATGGTAAATTGGAACTGTTAGAATCAATGCCGCCATTTTTTGGTGGGGGTGAGATGATTGCAGATGTGTATTTAGATCATTCTACCTACGCAGAATTACCGCATAAATTTGAAGCGGGTACTCCAGCAATTGCGGAGGCGATCGCATTGGGAGCGGCGGTAGATTATCTTAGTAACATTGGGATGGATAAAATCCACGCCTACGAAGCCGAACTCACCGCTTATTTGTTCCAACAATTAGAGCAAATACCCCAAATCACAATCTACGGACCCAAACCCAACGCCAAAGGGGAAGGAAGGGCTGCATTAGCTGCATTTACAGCCGCAGATGTCCACCCCAACGACTTATCGACATTATTAGACCAAGAAGGCGTAGCGATTCGTTCTGGACATCACTGCACTCAACCATTACATCGTTACTTAGGTCTACCGGGAACCGCACGGGTAAGTTTATCTTTCTATAATACCCGCGAAGAAATTGATATTTTTATCAAAGCGCTGAAAGAAACTCTGGAGTTTTTTGCTGGTTTCCTTGCTTAAGTACGAGGTGGGTAATTCCCACCTTTTTGATGTTTCGCGCTAAATCAAAACTATAGTTATCCGATTTAGTTAATGACAAATTTTAAAAAATCTAATATTGTCATGGAATAGGTATTGTAATATGCTTGTCCAGTCAACGCTTGCTGAACAAAGAACGGTTTTACATAACATCAGTTGGGAAACATTTGAAGCCTTGCTGAGAGATACAGGTGAGGATAGAGGTTCTCGGCTTGCTTATGACTGCGGTATTTTAGAAATCATGACCCCACTTTTTGAACATGAAAACGCTAAAAGTAATTTTGGCAATTTTATTATTGCTTTAGCTGAAGAATTAGATATTGAAATTAAAAGTGCTGGTTCCACAACACTGAAGCGGCGATTAGCAAATAGAGGTATAGAGCCAGATAATTGCTATTATATTCAAAATGAGCCAGCTATTAGAGGTCAGGAAACACTAAATTTAGAAATAGATCCTCCCCCTGATTTAGCCATTGAAATTGATATTACCAGTAGTTCAGTTAATAAACTGGGTATTTATGCAGCGCTGGGTGTGACTGAATTGTGGCGATATAACGGGGAAGATTTAAAATTTTACCAGTTGGTAGAAGGAGAATATATTGAGTGTAACTTTAGTCTGGCTTTTACCCTAATTTCAGTTAGTGATATCAGTCGATTTATTCAGCAGAGTAAAAACATCGGCGAAATTTCTTTATTAAAATCCTTTCGCGCTTGGGTGAGGGAAAAGATACAGTAGTTGCAATTTTTCGGAATCATTTATATATATAAATTACAAATTATGAGATTATCCCTCCTCGTATTCAATAACTTTGGCGTAATCACCCAAGGCTTCACAAGTAAACTTCAAACTTGCCAAAGATTGCTTTTCAATTTGAGCATCTCTAATTTGTCTCCCTAAAAGCAAACGTTCTTCGTAATATTTAATTGCTTGCTTATAGTCACCCAATGCTTCACAAGTAACTCCTAAATTTCTCAGAGATTGTTCTTGAATACGTGTATCTTTGAGGTCTTTAGCTAATTGTAAACGCTCCTCATAATAGAGGATTGCTTTACCATAATTGCCTGTAGCACAGCAAGCTTTACCCAAGTTCCTCAGTACATTGGAAGCATGGCGAATATGGCTGAATAGGCGGGCTATTCTCACACATCTTTCATAGTAAGCGATCGCTTCCGGGTAATTGTCCAACGCGTAATAAGTATTACCTATATTGTTAAGTACCTGTTCCATACCCCAATTGTCGTCGAGTTCTTCAACAAGTGCTAAACTTTGTTTTTGATATTCAATCGCTTGAGCAAATTTACCAGCAGCTTTATAAACCAATCCCAAATTATTTAATGCTGCAACCTGACTCCGCTTATTTGACATCTGAAGGGTAATTTTTAACCCCCGTTGCAAATACTTTATTGCTCGTTTATAGTCCTTCAGGTGACGGTAAGCATTACCCAAAAGAGAAAGTGCTTGCATCTCGCTCAATAAATCTGGGCTAGTCTGTTCCAAAGCTAGACACTGCTGGGAATAAGAAATTGTGCTTTGATAATCACCTGATGTATAGGTTACAAGTGCTAAAAAAGAAAGTACTTGTTTCTGTTGTTGTATATTACCAACAGCCCGAAACATCTGTAGCGCTTGTTGTAATGACTTTAACGCTGCGATTAATTCACCAGCTTGTTGCTGTTCAACTCCTAGATCCAGTAAATTGGATGCTTCCAATAACTGGTGATCTCTTTCCTGTGGAAGTACCATTTCCCCCAAGGTACTCTGGTCAAATTTATGTGTAATAGTATTCGGCTTGATTTGTTCCAAACTATTTTTTATACTGTCGTTAACTTCACCGTTGCACATCGACCAATTCCTGTTGAATCTTGTGATAAATCTAGTGTTCCCAAAACCACAGTTTGACTTTCATCGGTGAAATAATCGGGAGATGTCTAATGCAAAGAATCCTAGAACCAGAAGTGATGGATACCTGGGAAGAAGCCATTGAGTATGATGCAATGGATTTCACTGAAGTAAATACGGCTTTTGCGTCAGAGGCGATCGCCTTGGGGCCAAAACAAGCTAGTTTAGTCTTAGATGCTGGGACTGGAACTGGTCGAATTCCGGTGTTAATCTGCCAAATGTGTCCTCAATGGCAAATTGTGGCCATTAATTTAGCTGCGTTAGCGTAGCTTACCGTAGGTATCGCCATTGGACGATTGAAAGATCCTGGACTTGCTAACGAAAAGAAATAATTAGGTGCGTTTTTACCTAACCTGCTGCTTGACGCACCTTGCTGTTCTACTCCGAAGTTTTATCTATTCATTGGTGTTTTGCTACTCCAAACCTGCTCAAATTCGGCTTTGGTAATCCCAAACTCTTGAATATCTGCTTCACCTAAAGGTTTATCACATAACATTCCATGATTATCTGTAAAGTGGCTACCATCGTAAAATAATACGTTGCCATTTTCGTAAACTTCTATTTGTCTGACAGCGCATAAATCATGGCCCACTTCCATAAAATAGGTACTTGTACCCCAAGTATCATATTCGCCGCCAAGAGATTCATCCCAGAACCATTTACAATATTGCTTTAACTTTCTTGATAGAGACATAATTTATTGACTCCTATAAGGGATTTTTACTTTCAAGCTACTCTATGAGAATATGCTTTTCGTATGTCTAGACGAGCATCCCTTGAAAAGTTAAGTGCAGCAAAATGCTCTTACAAGGTAACGCACTATCAGAACTCGATGACTATGAAGATTAGTTTCAGACTTTGAGAATGCTTTGCTCTCAATAATTGTTGGAGACATCTGCAAGAACAAGCATTAACAACAATAATCTTATTTTACCTTAATATTCTCAACCTGTAGGCCATTATTATAGCGCAGTATCTCTCGCACTTCCATTAAAATGATGCCCAACATATTTTTACCACTACCATCAGATCCACAACCCCAATAGTAATCAATAGGTGAGTTTTCCACGATTTCTTGATTATCTGTGGCTAGTAATATTTGCCTAATATCCTGATGTGTTTCAAATTTACGCAGTACCGCTTTTCGCATCACATCATCTTTAACCTTTTCCCAGTCTTGGCGTAAAGGACGGCTTCTTTCACGTCCCATTTTTGCAGCATCTTTAGGAGTTTTGACTAAGCGTATTTGTTCTACATGGAATGTCCCCATAAATTTTTGGGCTTGAAAATAGTGTTCACTGGTAGACCAATACAAATTATCCAACTCAAAGCCGTGGGGGGAAAAGTTGGAGAAGCAGCCATATTGTTCGCGCGCACTGTAAAAATAGATTGTCATGATTTTTTAAAGAAATATTAGTTAACTATATTTCGCTAGTTTAGTTGTGTTTGAATTGGTAAGAGAATGATAAATTCTGTTCCCTGTCCTAACTCGGAGATTACTTCTATTTTCCCTTTGTGTTTGTCGATTATCTGATAAGAGATACTTAAACCTAAGCCAGTGCCTTTACCTACTGGTTTAGTTGTGAAAAAAGGATTAAATAACTTATTGATAATTTCTGGTGGAATTCCCAAACCGTTATCTTTAATTCCTACTTTGATATAATCAGCATCTAATTTTGAAGTTTCTATAGTAATTTGTTTTTCTCTGTTAGCTTTTTGTTCCATTAACGCATCTATAGCGTTACTTAAGATATTCATAAATACTTGATTTAGTTGAGATGGATAACATTCAATTAAAGGTAAAACTCCATAGTTTTTAATTACTGCTATTTCCTGGTTAATTTTGTGATTTAGAATTAATAGGGTGTTGTCAATTCCTTCGTGAATGTTCACTTTTTTTATAGCTGATTCATCGAGGCGGGAAAAATTACGTAAAGATAAGACAATTTCCCGAATACGTTGAGCGCCCATTTTCATAGAAGTAAGTAGGCTGGATAAATCTTTAGTGATAAAATTTAAATCTATTTGTGCGATTTTTTCGGCAATAATCCAGCTTGGTTCTGGGTACTCTTGCTGATATAAATCTATTAAAATTAATAAATCTTGAATATACTCATTGGCACACTCGATATTACCATTAATGAAATTAACTGGATTATTTACTTCATGAGCTATACCTGCTACCATTTCTCCCAGAGAAGACATTTTTTCGGTTTGGATTAATTGTCCTTGGGTTTCTTTCAAATCTTGGAGAATTTTTTGCAGTTCCTGAGTGCGTTCTTCTACCCGTTGCTCTAAATTTTGGCGTGCTAATTCCAATTCCTGAGTGCGTTCTTCTACCCGTTGCTCTAAATTGTCACGTGCAAGTTCTAATTCTTGTGTATAATCACCTACCCACTCGACTAATTGATTTAAGGAAGTAGCTAAAGTCCCAACTTCATCATTACTGTTGATATTAGCTCTAAGTTTAAAGTTGGATTCTTGCGTAATTCTTCTAGCAACGTTAGTAACTAATTCTAAAGGACGAGCAATTAACCTACTGCTATATATTGCTAGTGCTGCGGCGATCGCACCGGAGAACAGCATACTACCAAGAATAACTGTGATTCGCAGTTGTTGAGCTTTTTCAAAGTGAGTATGTGCTTTTTGTTTTTGACTATTCGCCTGACGGATAACTAGAATTAATTCGTCGGAAAGTTGATCGAATCTTAGATTGATATTAACTTGCTGTTTTTCCTGAAGTAAAATCATTAATTCTGTATAATTAAGCTTGACTTTTTCTTCAGACAAGTTATTTTTTTCGACTTGTTCCCAGAAAGCTTTTACTGTTTCAGTATATAGTCTTGTCGTAAAATTATAATCATCTAAAAGCTGCTCAAATTCTATTTGACTTATGACTAAATCATTGGAATAAGTATTAATAAATATTTGAATTTCCTCTAAATGTTTATTTACTGTAATTAGTTGATTTTCAAATTGATTTTTTTCAAATTCAAACCAAATTGAATTATCTAAAACAGGAGCTAAACGTTGTGGATGTAGTCTGATTCGTGCGACTGCATTTTCTAAATCTTTTAACAGAGATTGCTGTTGATAAGCAATATCTAATTGTTTATGGGCATATATTTCGTTGTTGTATGCAAGTAGCAAACCACTTATTGTCCCGATAAAAGAAATGCCAATTGCCACAGTGTAGCCATAACTAATTTTCTGGGCAATATTCCAACGATTACTTAAGTTTGTTAGCCAGCTTAACTTTTGTTTGAATAGATTTTGATAATCTTTAATCATTCATTTATGTTGAACTTAATTAGATAAAATTACCCTGTCCTATTTTTTGATAAACTTCACGAATTATGTTGTATTCAGCATCATTGATTGGGATCAGTTTTGAGCCTTGATAAGGTTGGTTTACTGTCGCAACCAGCAGACTTTTCAGTAGTTTATCTTGATGTTTCAGCATACGCGATCGCACATCTTCTATAAAGCTAGGTGCAAACTGGTTATTAATGACGAATAAATCACTAGGTAGCAGTGCGCCTTTAGCGATTACAGAAAATTCTTTCTCAGACAAACCTCCAGACTTCAGGGCTGTGTTGTATCTATCAGATGCAATTGTCCAAGCATCTACTTTGCCTTTTCTTAAAGCCTCTATTCCCTCATCACCTAACATGAGAATTTTGACATCAGTATTGGGATCTAATCCAGCATCTATCAGCATCTTTATCGGAGCCAAATGTCCAGAAGTCGAACCAGTTGTTCGCATGGCAATTGTTTTGCCTTTTAGTTGAGCTAATGATTGAATTTTGCTATCGGCACGGACAACAATAATGGGATAATAGTTAAGGCGTTGGATAGCAAGAAGCGGTATAGCTTTAGCGCGAGAACTTAAAACTACGTATTCTGATGGCCCTGCTAAGACAATATCTACTTGACCAGATTGCAATGCTGGTGCTGCTGCTGTGCGATTTTCCACGGGAAAAAATTCAATAGCTATGCCCAAAACTGCTTCTAAGGTACTGCGAAAAGCTCCATAATTCCGCTGTAAATCTTCAATACCAGTAGCATCTGCTACGGCAAATTTTAGTTTTTCTGATGAATATATTAAGGATTTATTAGAGTTATGATTGTTCTGGCTAATTCCTGTTGTACAACCGCCAATGAACAGGATAAAATTAAAAACTAATTTACGCCTTTTCATAAATATGAGGAATTTTCATAATTGCACTTCGGCAGTTTTTATTATAAGTCATATTACAATAATATTTTTTATTTCTAACTACTACGGTGAAATTACTTAAAAATATAATTAATCTTCCATAAATTTCGCTGAAAACTCTGATTTGTTAGCTGTTTTTACCAACTGATCCTTTTATTTAACAAATGCCAAAGGTTAAGAAAAGGTTATTAAGTAATAACTCAAATAAGGTAATTAAAAATATTAGAATACCCACAATTTTTTTATGGGATGATTTGGCACTGTATACAGCTAATTTATTATAGAGGCAGAAAATGAATAATTTAATTTTGACAAGTTCTCAAATACACTTGCTTGGCAGATGAGCAATAGTTCCTGAATGGTACAAGCCTCCAGATATATAAGGGCGGGCATCTTTGCCCTCCCCCACAAAATTTATCATATTAAAATGTGGAGTTGATTAACTTGCAAAGTGCTGTTGTATATCGCCTAGCGTTACTAGTGCCAAGACTGCTTTAAAATGGTTGATCACGCTTCACCAATTCTCTGGGTTCATAGTGACGGCAATTCTGACAGGGGCCACTGGGGTTAACAGCACAGCGCATATAGCCAGACCGAGCATTAAATTTGCAACTGATATCGCCAATGAGGTAACCCACGCCTTCCAAATAATAGCGATCGCCTTCAACAGGTCTGATATGATCTCGGATGCGTCTCCCTGACAAATTCGTAGCTGCTTGTCTCATCCGGAGGCGTGTCCGCGAATGGGTTTTACGGATGACCCACAGGGAAATCAAGGACGGTAACAAACCCACGGTAATCACTAAAAGTGTTTTCAACACCTGATCTTTACCTCTTTTATGCGCTGAATACTCTTTCCTGATGTTACACACCATTTTCCCACAGGAAAAATTCTGGGCAGATTGCCATGCCAGTATGGCATCTGGTAACTTTGGGGATATGTCCTGATGCTACTTCCATCCGCATCAACTATTCACAGATGGTAACTTACAAGTCAGCGCTAGCTATAGAGGGAGGGAAAAAATGGGTTTGGCTGGGTTAAGAATTGTGTTGGTGGAACCAGCTGGCCCGATTAATGTAGGGTCAATCGCTAGGGTGATGAAAAATTTTGGTTTACATAATTTAGTATTAGTCAATCCCCAATGCGATCCTGTTGGGGAAGAAGCTTTAAAAATGGCAGTTCATGCCAAGGAGATTTTAGAATCTGCGGTATTGGTGACCACATTACCAGAAGCATTGCACGGATGTGTCCGAGCGATCGCCACCACAGCTCGTGTGCGTGATTGGGAAACACCCTTAGAAAATCCCCGCATAGCCCTACCTTGGCTACTAGAGTCACCAGAGTCACCAGCCGCACTGATTTTTGGCAGGGAAGACCGGGGTTTAAGTAACGAAGAATTAAATTATGCCCAGCGATTTGTTCGCATACCCACAAGTGAAAATTATTCATCCCTGAATTTAGCTTCAGCCGTGGCTATCTGCTGCTATGAACTGGCACAATATACAGCACCGACCACACCACCCCCCAGCCAAACTGAACTAGCATCTTTGGATATTGTCGAAACCTACTACCAACAATTAGAATCTTTACTACTAGATATTGGTTATTTATATCCCCATACAGCCCTGACACGCATGGCCAAATTCCGACAATTGTATAATCGCGCTCACCTCCAAACAAAGGAAGTAGCTATGCTGCGAGGGATTTTACGACAAATAGAATGGGCGCTTAAAAATCAGAGTAATCAGGAAAACTTGTGATTCATCCGGGAAAATCTCTGGAATTAATTCCCCCAAAAATAGTTAATATGGCCTAAGCTAAACACAAAAAGGCTACTGAGTGATTTCCGCATCCAGCTGCTTCAGAAGTGAGTTGTGGGTCGGGAGTCTGCTGGAAAACATTCGAGTGGGTCACAAGGAGTAACAGTGTCTGAGTCAAGTGACAAACGCAGAAATTTCTCGCGGCGACAACCCACAAACCGCCGCCCGCGTCAGCATGAAGGCGAAAAAGTGGGCAAGAAAAAAGTTAAAGTACCCAATCCGCAGCAACGTCCTGCCAAAAAAGAAGTAGCTTTAACACGGCTGAACCATAATATGCTGCCGCCTCCTAGTGCTACTGTGGTCAGGAAGTCAAAACCAGGGCTAGTGATGCCAGCAGCGGTGAAACCCATTGGGTATGTGGGGACGACAGCACCCTTTTATCCCAACACAGTCAAGTACAAGACCGTGCGGGTACAGAAGCCAGCAATGCCCAAAATGGGCAGACGCGCATCGCGCAAAACGCGGTTAAAGCCAATGGCTAGAACCATGTTATACGCTCTAAGATTGTTGATTGTGGGAGTCGGTATTGGTGCCATTGTGGGTACGATTTTATCAGTCTTAGACCCTGCTACTCGTATGCCCAGTAATTCGGCAGCATCATCTGGGAATCTGGGGACTAATCAGCCACAACTTACCCCCAATCCGGCTGGTGGTTTATACTTATCCCAAGAAATTACCCCCTTGAAAGATGCCGTCCAAACTTTGGCAACGGCAAACCCGATTCTGACACCTGGCGTTTTCTTTGTGGATTTAGAGACTGGTGGCTACGTAGATGTGAATAGCTCCGCCAGTTTCTCTGCGGCTAGTACAATCAAAGTGCCGATTCTAATCGCCTTTTTCCAAGATGTGGATGCCGGTAAAGTCCGCCTGGATGAAATGCTGACGATGGGAAAAGAGATGGTGGCTGGTGGTTCGGGCAATCTGCAATACCAAAAAGTGGGAACCCAGTACAGCGCCTTGGAACTTGCAACTCTCATGAGTACAAGCAGCGATAACACAGCTACCAATATGGTGATTGCCAGACTAGGAGGTATGGAGGCGCTGAATCAACGTTTCCAAAGCTGGGGATTGTCAGCTACAGCAATTCGTAATCCTCTGCCAGATTTAGCCGGAACAAATACCACTAGCCCCAGAGAATTGGGAAGTTTGCTGGCTATGGTCAATCAGGGTAATTTAGTCAGTATGCGATCGCGCGATCTAATTCTGGATATTATGCGCCGCACAGAGCGAAATCATCTGTTACCTTCTGGTTTAGGCGCAGGTGCAAGAATTCACCATAAAACGGGTGACATTGCCACCATGCTGGGTGATGTGGGTTTAATTGATATCCCTACTGGCAAGCGCTACATCGCTGTTGTCATGGTACAACGCCCCAATAATGACCCTGGAGCCGAAAAACTGATTAGCTCGATTTCTAGCGCTGCTTACAAACAATTTAGCCAGAGTATTGCACCCAATCCCATGATCAATACCCCCACACCTCCCAATATAGGTAACACTATGCCGCCGAATGTGACTCCAGTCCCATTCTCGACTCCACAAAGTTTCCCCTCTAGATAAGTTTTGGTAAATCACTTGTTTTTTAACACTTCTGATATCGCATTCCGGGAAGTTGCGAAACTAAACCCATAAGTTCTAACTGTAATAATGCACTTGAAACTGAGCCAGTATTCATCCCGGTTTTTTGCACAAGATAATCAAAGGGCGAAACATCACAGGCGATCGCATCCATGACTTGTTGCAGTTCTGGTGATAAATCCGGCAACTTTAACTGTTCTGGAATTGGCAATGTGTCAATTGAATCAATTTTAGGGATGGCTCCCAGCATTTTTAGCAGTTCGTCTAATTCCCTGAGAACGAAAGAAGCACCTTGATTGAGTAATTTTAAACACCCTTGAGATGGATAATCATCTATTCTTCCAGGTAATGCATAAACATCTCTGCCAAATTCATTCGCATAAGTAGCCGTAATTAACGCCCCAGACTTCACAGGCGCTTCCATGACCAAAATCGCACGGCTTAAACCGGCAATGATCCGATTACGGCGAGGAAAGTGTGTGCGATCGGGTGGGGTTTTGCTGGGATATTCACTCACGACTAAGCCTTGACTCAAAATCTGTTTGTACAAATCCCGGTTTTTGGGTGGGTAAATCACATCGACACCAGTCCCTAACACGGCGATTGTTCTTCCCCCGGCTTTCATTGTGGCTAGATGGCTTTCTGTATCGATTCCCTCCGCCATCCCAGATACAACTGTAAAGCCATTTTTAGCTAAAGCTGTGCTAATCTGGCGCGTCCAACGAATACCATAATCTGAAGGTTTGCGTGTCCCGACAATCCCCACCAGGGGTTTTTGTCCCAAATTTTCTTGTAGTTCAACTTCACCGCGATAGTACAACATTGGCGGTGGGCTGGGCGTTTCCAGCAACAACCGGGGATAATCTGCGTCGCCTGGTGTCCAGAAATGGGGGTTTTCTTGCTGGTGTTGGATCAGTAATTGTTTTGGATGCAGACGCGATCGCTGTTCATCTATTTTCCCTAATGTCTGAAACCCAAAACCTGGAACTTCTCCTAACTGGGCTTTGGTAGCATTCCAAGCAGTGGCTAGCGTGCCAAAATGCTGGTGTAGTCGTCGCAGTAACACCGGGCCAACCCCAGAAATTCGCGTCCAAGCTAGCCAATATGCTCTTTCTTCTTCCACTATGCTATCCTCACACCTACTGATTTGAGTATTCCCAAATTAGGTTTGTCGATCACCAGGCGCACTGATTTAATCGTCGTTTCTCGTTATAATTTACTTCTGCGGTAATTTAGGTGTTAATGATTCTTGAGTTTAGAAAATATTTAATTTAGGATTATTGCTCAGACAATTCCCTCTTATTTGCTAATTTAAATTCAACAAATCCTGATTATATAATCAGTTCAAATTCCCGACTTCTCAAGAAATCGGGAATCTAGTTGTTTAGCAATTATGGAAAATTACTATGTTTACATGAAGCCCTTAGTATTCATAACTGAATGACTTAGCTAGCACGGTAATATGACCAATTGCATAGGTGGCGACAAATGCCTCAGCCAGCTTATTCAGTGTTGAGAGATCGCTAATAGCAGGGGCAACGCTAGCATCTGTAGAGGCTGTAGAACTGTCTCCACCAGAGATAAAATCTACATCTTGGAATTCATTGAGAAAACTTTCAGAATCTTGAAACAATTCAGAACCAGTAGCGTTTAGTTCGTAAAGATTGATAGTTGCCATATCATTAGCTCCTCGATTATATGTTGCGCGTTGATTAACTTGGTAAACAATTAAGCTATCTTTTGCTGAACTGTTACTGCTAGTTTTAGTCATAAAATATAAAAAAATCAAGGCGGAAAAAAATTAAAATAGACATATCTTCATGTATTTTGTCTTGATTTAAATGTGAGAAAATATTTATTCTTTGCTAAAAAATCCTGCTTTCATATATGCAACTCTCAAAAAATAATTGACTGCTCACCTGCATCTAGACAATTTTAGCCAGTAGACAGAAGAATTTAGGATATTGGTGGGTTACGGAGTATCGTCCTAACCCCGACTAAAAATTGGGGATTTTATTCATTAGAAGTCTCTAAAGCAATCATCGCCGGCAACAGACCGCAAAGCGTTACCCTAGATCCTAGAAACTCAAAACAGACAATGATACCAGAAGAAATTGCAGGTACGCTCACAAAATTATTTGATACAACAGAAGTAAACGCGATCGCCCCTGGATCGTGGCAAGTGGACACCTCTAGTTTTCGGCTGTTGGTACTGCTATCTGAAGATAATACTTGGTTACGGATTCTCCTGCCTATTGTCCCCATCCAAGAAGCCCAACCGTTTTTAGCACAGTTTTTAGAAGCCAACTTTGATGAGACGCAAGAAGTCCGTTATGCTTTGTTTGATGGTGTAGTTTGGGCAGTGTATCAACACAATAGCGAGACTTTGGTTAGCGCAGACTTTGCCAGTGCGATCGCCCGACTGGTATCTTTGTCCGAAGCCGGGTTAGATCATGTCTTCAATCGTCTGATTGAAAGTCGCATCCGGCAAATTATCCAGACAGCAAAACAGCAAGGACAATCTCTCGCAGCAACCATGCAAAATCTAGAACGTTTTTATGCAGAAGGATTGTTGGGTGAAATTGACCAAACCGCAGAAACCAGAGAACAAGTATTAACAGCTTGGCAGCGTCAATTAGAACGCTTATGGAATGAAATCGACATTAAAGTTGAATAAAATTTCAATTTAAGTAGATAAGCACCGAATAAACCAAACTATATGACAACTTGTCAACATACCTCATGCCAGCCAACTTATGGATATTATTGAAATCCTCAAACAAGACTATCAAAGATTTCCGGAAAATCAAACATACAGCATTTACGCCGAAAACGTTTATTTTCAAGACCCATTAACTAAATTTCGGGGTGTTAAACGCTATCAGCAGATGATAAAATTCATCCAGACATGGTTTATCAATCCCCAGATGGACGTACATGATCTTCAAAATTTAGGAGACACCATCAAAACAGAGTGGACACTTAGCTGGAATACACCCATCCCTTGGAAACCCCGCATTTCTATCTCCGGGTGGAGTGAATTAGGGTTAAACTCTGCTGGTTTAATTATTTCCCACATCGATTATTGGCACTGTTCACGCCTAGACGTAATTAAACAGCATTTTTACCCTATTCATTAGTATAAAAAAATACTTAATTTTACATTCGGCTGTGAAGTTAGAATCCCCTCTCTAGAGAGATGCTGAGGCGATCGCCTTTAGGCAGAGATTTTGTCAAAATGATATGATTCACAGAATGGTACGAAGTTTGTCCAAGTTAAACAAAACACTTCAGAATATTGTGGCAAAACAGCCTGTAAATTAAGGAGGTTTATCTGAACAGCGATCCCCCAGAACTATCTAATTTACAAAAAGAGTTTTCTGAAGTGGCTTCAGAAGTATTCCCTGTAGGTGATAAATCTGTAGAAGAAAGGCTAACAGCCATTTTGGAAAATATGGCTGAAGCATTTATGGAGATTGACACAGCGTGGCGTGTTACTTCTGCGAATCATCAAGCAACACAGCTTTTAAATAAAAACACAGACGATTTATGCAGCAAACTGTTGTGGGATGTATTTCCCGTAGAGGCGACAACTCAGTTTTATCAACAGTGTCATCAAGTAATTGTCGAAAAAATATGCGTTGAATTTGAGGAGTTCTATCCGGCGTTAAATCGATGGTTGAAGGTGCGGCTTTGTCCGAGTGGAAATAGTCTATTAACATATTTTCTCGATATTACAGAACGAAAAGAATTAGAAATAACACTGCGTCAAAAACAAGATTTTCTCACAGTCCTGCTGGATAACGTTCAAGCCGGCATTGTCGCCTGCGATGCGGAGGGAAGATTACAGTTATTTAACAAAACAGCGCAATCATTGCATGGATTGTCTGAAAAACCGCTTTTTCCAGAAGAATGGGCAGAACATTATGATTTGTATCTGCCGGATGGCAAAACGCTCATGGAAACAGCCGACATTCCCTTGTTTCAGGCATTACAAGGGCAGCAGGTTGATAATGTCGAAATGATCATTATGCCCAAGCAAGGAGTCACACGCATCCTCAGCGCCAAAGGTCAAGCAATTGTCGATTGGCATGGTGAAAAACAGGGTGCAGTGGTAGTCATGCACGATATCACCGAACGCAAGCAAGCTGAGGAAGCGCTCCGCAAAACTGAGCAACGTTACCGCTCAGTAGTGGATCATGTTAAAGAAGTCATCTTCCAAATCGATGCCGTAGGGGTATGGACATTTCTCAACCCGGCTTGGACGGAAATTACTGGATTTTCAGTTGATGAAAGTATCTGTACTCATTTTTTAAACTACGTATATCCCGATGATCGGCAGCATAATTTAGAACTCTTTCAATCTTTAATGCAAAGAGAAAAAGATGATTGCCATCATGAAATTCGTTACCTGACGAAAACTGGAGGGTTTCGTTGGATTGAGGTATTTGCCCACTTGAACTTAGACGACGATGGTACAATCCTGGGGACTTCAGGAACATTAATCGACATTACCGAACGCAAACAAGCTGAGGCAAAACGAGTGCAACTGGCGCGGGAGCAAGTAGCTCTTGCAGTCGTAGAAGTGGCACACCAACAATCGTCTTTTTTAGCAGAAATCAGTGCTGTGCTGGCATCTTCGTTAGATTATCAACAAACTCTTCAAAGCGTTGCTAATTTAGTTGTACCCTACTTTGCCGACTGGTGTTGTGTTGATTTGCTCAATGATGATCTCGCCATTAGCCGTGTTGCTGTTGCTCATGCTGATGCGGAAAAGGTGGGATTAGGATGGGAAGTGATCCAACTCTATCCCAATTATTTGGATGATGGCTATGGCATTTCTCAGGTGATGAAAACTGGGCAAAGTCAAATTGTAGTAGAAATTACGGATGAGCAGTTAGTAGCGACCATTCAAGATCCTCAATACTTGCAACTCTTACGCGAACTGAGCTTAAAATCGTGCATTATTGTGCCGTTAAAAGCACGGGAACGAGTTTTTGGCAGCATTTCCTTTATCTTTGCCGAGTCTCATCGCCACTACAGCATGACTGATTTGACTTTGGCTGAAGATTTAGCTCGTAGAGCTGCAAACGCCATTGATAATGCTTATCTTTATCATGAAGCACAGCTAGCAAGGCAAGCCGCCGAAAAAGCCGCAGACCTCACTGCTAGGTTGCAAACCGTCACAGCAGCCCTTTGCGAATCTCTCACACCCTTGCAAGTTGCAGAGGTAATTGTCGAACAAAGTATGACAGTTTTGGCAGCGACTTCGGCAATGGTAGTTTTGGTGAGCAAAGATAGACAAGAATTAGAAATAATCAAAGCCGTCGGTTACAATCCCGATTTACTGGAATCCTGGCACAAATTTTCCATTAATTCCGCTACCCCCTTAGCAGAAGCCATTAGAACTGAAGCACCTATATGGTTAGAAACCTCAGCAGAGAGAATTGCTAGTTATCCTCACTTAGCTGAAGTTTACGATCAATACGATTTCCAATCATGGGTATCGCTGCCTCTCGTGACTGAGGGACGGTCTGTGGGCGGAATATCGCTGAATTTTCGAGAATTAAAGCACCTAAGTCAGGACGACCGCGAATTTATATTGGCATTATGTCGTCAATGCGCTCAAGCGATTGCCCGATCGCAATTGTATGAAGCAGAAAGCCAAGCTAGAGCCGAGGCGGAACAAGCGAACCGCATCAAAGATGAGTTTTTGGCAGTACTTTCCCACGAATTGCGATCGCCTCTCAATCCCATTCTGGGTTGGACAAAAATCCTGCGAACAAAGCGTTTAGATGCCGCCAAAACCACACAAGCCTTAGAAACTATCGAACGCAATGCCAAGTTGCAAGCGCAATTAATTGAAGACTTGTTAGATGTTTCACGCATCCTCCAAGGCAAAATCACCTTAAACGTCGCGCCAGTTAATTTAGCTACAACCATTAAAGCCGCCTTAGAAACAGTCCAACTAGCAGCAGAAGTCAAAAATATTCACATCCACACCCAATTCAACCTGACTTCTGGAAACGTTTCCGGCGATAGCAACCGCTTACAACAGGTTTTCTGGAATCTGTTCTCTAACGCCGTCAAGTTCACACCATCGGGAGGGCGAGTAGAAGTGCAACTAGAGCAGGTGGGGATGTATGCTCAAATCCAAGTCAAAGACACTGGTAAAGGTATCACTCCAGAGTTTTTACCTTATGTGTTTGAATACTTCCGCCAAGAAGATGGCGCAACCACCAGAAAATTCGGGGGATTAGGATTGGGGCTGGCAATTGTCCGCAATTTAACGGAACTGCATGGAGGAACCGTTCACGCAGATAGTCCGGGGCAGAATTTAGGAACAACATTCATAGTCAGGTTGCCGTTAAACCTTGCTGAACAGCAGCTATCTTCTGATCATAGTCATTTAGAAACTTTAATCGACCTCACAGGTATTCAGATATTGGTTGTGGATGATGACCCAGATATGCGTGAGTTAGTAGAATTCATCCTGGTACAAGCTGGCGCACAAGTGAGTACAGCCGCTTCAGCATTACAGGCATTGACCCTCTTAAATCAATCTATCCCTGACTTGCTGTTGTCTGACATCGGGATGCCAGAAATGGATGGCTATTCTCTGATTCGGCAAATTAGAAAATACTCACCCCCAGAGGGAGGAACTATTCCGGCGATCGCACTTTCTGCTTATGCGGGTGAAATTAACCAACAACAAGCACTCCAAGCCGGATTTCACAAGCATATTTCCAAACCCATCGAACCCGAAGAGTTAGTCAGGGCAATTGCATTATTAATTACAAAATAAACAAAATGAACTATTCAGGTGGAATTATCCCCCCTGCCCCCTGCCCCCTGCCTCTTTTTCCATGTCTTGCGCGAACAGTATTTATTTTCTTTAAACAGTTGATAATGTAAATAAATGTAAATAATGCTGAGATAGGACGTAATCATCCATGCGTGTAATTTTGATGACAGGCAAAGGCGGCGTAGGCAAAACCTCCGTTGCTGCCGCTACTGGTCTGCGTTGTGCAGAACTAGGCTACCGCACACTGGTTTTGAGTACAGACCCAGCTCACTCTTTGGCAGACAGTTTTGACTTAGAAATGGGACACGCACCGCGAGAAATTCGCCCGAATTTGTGGGGTGCAGAACTCGATGCGCTGCAAGAACTAGAGGGAAATTGGGGTGCGGTGAAGCGTTATATCACCCAAGTGTTACAAGCCAGAGGCCTAGAAGGGGTGCAAGCCGAAGAATTAGCCATCTTACCAGGTATGGATGAGATTTTTGGCTTAGTCAGGATGAAACGCCACTACGACGAAGGCGAATTTGATGTTTTGATTATCGACTCAGCCCCTACCGGCACAGCATTACGCCTGCTGAGTTTACCTGAAGTTGGTGGCTGGTATATGCGCCGTTTTTACAAGCCATTTCAAAATATCTCAGTGGCGCTTCGACCGTTGGTGGAACCTTTCTTTAAACCAATTGTCGGTTTTTCTCTCCCAGATAAAGAAGTGATGGATGCACCTTATGAGTTTTATGAGCAAATTGAAGCTCTGGAAAAAGTATTAACTGATAATACTCAAACCTCAGTGCGTCTGGTCACTAATCCCGAAAAAATGGTGCTGAAAGAATCTCTGCGCGCCCATGCTTATCTAAGTTTATATAATGTAGCCACAGACTTAGTGATTGCTAATCGGATCATTCCCCAGGAAGTCCAAGACCCATTTTTCCAACGTTGGAAGGAAAGCCAGGAGCAATATCGCCAGGAAATACATGACAACTTTCTGCCTCTACCTGTAAAAGAAGTGCCACTTTTTTCTGAAGAAATGTGTGGTTTAGCTGCCTTGGAACGTCTGAAAGAAACTCTCTACAAAGATGAAGATCCAACTCAAATATATTACAAAGAAACAACTATGAGAGTTGTGCAAGTGCAGAACCAATATAGTTTGGAAATCTACTTGCCTGGGATTCCCAAAAACCAAATTCAACTGAGTAAAAATGGAGATGAATTAAATATTACTATTGGTAATCATCGCCGTAATTTAGTATTGCCACAAGCTTTGGCAGCACTACAACCAGGTGGAGCCAAGATGGAAGAAGACTATCTGAAAATTTCCTTTACGACAATGTAAAAGTTGAATTTTGCGGATAGCTTAACTCACAGATAAATGGTCAAAAGTAGAGACTGAATTAGCTGAGAAACTCTACTTTTGACCTGGAATATCTCTAATTATGCTAAGATTTGAGTTATAATTTAGGGAAAGCTTGATCAAAAAAATACTTGATTTTTAGCAATGGCTGATTTTTGATTTTGCCATGTAAATTTTTATTAAAAAATAAATTATTTAAGCAATATTTTGCCCGTAGTTAATTAGTTGGGACTCGGAAAAACCAAACTATATTACGAATCGTAAACACCCATAAAACCTTTACCAATGACAAAAGACAAATGACGACACCCGCCAGTTAAGTTTATTTACGCCCACCTACTTACCGAAGAAATGGGTTTAAAGCCCCGTCGTTATACGACGGCTTTTTATGGTATTTTAATTAATCTTATACCAAACGTGGTAGTATAAGACAGGAGGTAGAAAGATGCTTGTTTTTGAGTTCAAAGCTTATGGAAAGCCAGCACAATTCATTGCGGTAGATGAAGCAATTCGTACTGCCAAGTTCATTCGTAATAGCTGTATTCGGCTATGGATGGATGTTAAAGGCATGGGTAAAAACGACTTGCAGAAATATTGTGCTGTACTGGCGGCGAACTTTCCCTTTGCTAATGAACTCAACTCAATGGCTCGTCAAGCTTCTGCGGAAAGAGCTTGGTCTTCTATCTCTCGGTTTTATGACAACTGCAAAAAGGGTATTCCAGGGTTAAAAGGATATCCTCAATTCCAGAAGGAGTGCCGCTCGGTTGAGTACAAAACTTCAGGATGGCGGATTGCCGATGACCGTAAATCAATAACTTTCACCGACAAGAAAGGCATTGGGCGCTTAAAACTCAAAGGTACTCGTAATTTGCACTTTTACCAGATCAACCAAATTAAACGGGTAAGATTGGTCAGACGTGCAGATGGTGTGTATGTTCAGTTTTGCATTGATGTAAACCGTTCCCAGAACATAGAACCTACGGGTAATACGGTTGGGTTAGACGTTGGGCTGAAAGAATACTACACTGACTCTGATGGCACGATGGTTGAAAACCCTAAGTTTCTTCGTGTTGGTGAAAAAGTTCTCAAGCGCTCACAACGTCGTGTTTCCAGAAAGGTAAAAGGTTCAAAGAACAGAGGCAAGGCAAGACTTGTTTTAGGAAAACGCCACCTCAAAATAAGTAGGCAACGTAAAGACCATGCTGTGAAGTTAGCACGGTGCGTAGTTCAGTCTCACGACTTGATAGCCTATGAAGATTTGAGGATTAAAAATCTGGTGAAAAACCATTGTCTTGCTAAGTCTATTAATGACGCATCTTGGTATCAGTTCCGTGTCTGGATTGAATATTTTGGCAAGGTATTTAAACGGGTCACGGTGGCGGTTAATCCGCAATACAGTAGCCAGGAATGCTCTAGCTGCGGTGAAGTTGTGAAGAAAACACTATCCACTAGGACACACGTTTGTAAATGTGGCTGTGTGATGGATAGGGATGAAAACGCAGCTAGGATCATCCTTAGTCGAGGGTTGGGTACGGTAGGGCATACCGGAACCTTTGCGCTAGACGCAAGCAACGCTTGGGGAGATGAAACCTCTACTCTTGTTGGTGAAAACCTGCATGAGCAAGTTATGTCTTAGATCCAAGAATCCCCGTGCGTTCACGCCGGGGAGTGTCAAACTGTGGACAAAGTAATTAGATAAAATACAAAATGTTTTTATATTTATGGGTAGTCTCATTATTAATTTTTCGGAAATTTATTTAATTAACAGCAATGTCAGACGTATCTCAACCAAATTTGCGGGCAAGCATTGATCAAGAAAGTGTACTAAGACGCATTACCAATTGTATCCGCCAAACCTTAGAACTAGAAGAAATTATCACAACGACAACGGCGGAAGTCTGTTCATTACTAGGAACTGACCGAGTAATGATTTATAAATTTCAGGCCGATGGTAGTGGTCAAGTTATTGCTGAGTCGATTCATGAGCAGCGATTACCCTCATTAAAGGGGCTAAATTTTCCAGCTGATGACATTCCCCCCTACGCCCGTGAATTATTGATGAAATTAAGGGTGCGCTCTGTTGTCAATGTGGAAAAACAAGTGATTGGTCAAAGTCCCCTGCACGTGGGGGAAAATGGCGAAAATTTAGCTGAGGATATCCGTTATCGCCTTGTAGATCCCTGCCATCTGGAATACTTAACGGCAATGGGGGTGAAGTCTTCTTTAGTCGCGCCTATTTTTTATCAAGATGAAATGTGGGGGCTATTGGCTTCTCATCATTCTGAGTCACGGGCAATTTCCGAAGGTGAATTCACACTGATCCAGATGGTAGTAGATCAGCTATCGATCGCGATCGCTCAAAGTAACCTTTTGACTCAGGCTCGTGAAAAAGCCGAACGGGAAACGATTATTAACCGAATTTCTACTCTACTGCATTCACTGCCCACAATTATCTTCCAACCAGCATTAGAAGCAGCTGTTGCGGCCTTTGATGGCTGTGGTGGTAGGCTTTGTATGAAAAATCAAGCTTTTAATCTCCAAAATGACCAACTTGCCAGTTTAACAGAATGCTTAATGCCTGGAAATGATTGCGTCAAAGTTTATACCTGTGGAGAACAACCCCTCATCCCAGCACAAAGTATATATCCACTCATGGAGCAGTACAGTGTTTGGCACGAACATTACAAGTCTGGTAAATACGATGTTTGGGCAATTACCGACATCTATAAAATGCCCTACTTACGAAGCTTGCAACCTGCGTTTCAACCAACTAAAATTCGCAGCATCTTGATGATTCCCCTGGAATATCGTCAGCAGTTAGTCGGCTATCTCAGTATTTTTCGCCAGGAAATAGACACAGAAACCCTGTGGGCTGGTCAATTTGACCTCGATAAAAGACAAGTATATCCCCGGCTGTCCTTTGAAGTTTGGCGGGAATGTAAAAAGGCACAAGCTCAGACATGGAAGCTCACAGAAATTGAACTAGCTACAGACATTGGTCATATTTTCGCATCGTCGATTCAGCAACGTGAATTATACCAACAGGTACAAGCCTTCAATGCCAACTTAGAAAATGAAGTCCAAAAGCGGACTCTGGAACTGCAACGGACATCTGAACAACAACGGGTATTGTTTGAAGTTGTGGCCAAAATCCGGGAATCTCTGGATCTAAAAGCTATTTTTCAGACTACGACTCAGGAAATTTGTCACTCTCTGCAAGCAGATCGCGTGGCTGTCTACCGCTTTGAACCTGATTGGAGTGGCGAGTTTATCGCTGAGTTTGTCGGTGAGGAATGGATGAAGCTGGTAACTGTGGATATGAATACAATTTGGGAAGATTCCTATTTGCAAGAAACGGAAGGCGGGCGATATCGCCACAATGAAACCTTGGCGGTGGATGATATTTATCAAGCTGGCTACTCTGAATGTCATCTTGCATTGTTGGAGCAATTCCAGGCGAAAGCTTATGCGATCGCGCCAATTTTTATTGGGCAAAAACTTTGGGGCTTGCTGGCAGCATACCAAAACTCTGCACCCCGCCACTGGTCAGCCTCAGAAATTCAGTTCCTGGCTCAAATTGCGTTGCAGCTGGGGGTAGCACTCCAACAAGCTGAATTGCTGAAACAGAGCCAAGAGCAGTCAGAACAGCTAGTGCAAGCTATGCGGAATTTACAACAAACTCAAACCCAACTCATCCAGACTGAGAAAATGTCTAGTTTGGGTCAATTGGTTGCGGGTGTAGCTCACGAAATCAACAACCCAGTCAATTTCATCTATGGCAATTTAGCCCATGTCAGTCAATATGCTGAAGACTTAGCTAGTATGTTAGCGCTCTATCAGCAGCACTGTCCCCACCCCAGTCAGGACATTATTAATCGGGCGCAAGAGATTGACTTAGAATTTGTCACCGAGGATTTCCCCAAAACTTTATCTTCGATGAAAATCGGCGTTGATCGTATCCGTCAGATTGTCATGTCTTTACGAAATTTCTCTCGACTCGATGAGGCAGAAATGAAAGCTGTGGATATTCACGAAGGCATTGATAGCACCCTACTAATTTTACAGCATCGTTTGAAAGCATTACCGGAAATCCCCAATATTCAGTTAATCAAAGAATACGGTAATTTGCCACTGGTAGAATGCTATGCCGGACAAATTAATCAAGTATTTATGAATGTTTTGAGCAATGCCATTGATGCTATAGAATATCGAAAAAAGCATAAATCAGAGCATCATCCTGGTCAAATTATGATCCATACTGCTGTGAATGAACTTGATCACAAAGTTAAAAGTGTGGTGATTCGTATTACCGACAATGGCGAAGGAATCCCCGAATCTGTGCAAAAAAGAGTATTTGACCCATTTTTTACAACTAAACCAGTCGGAAAAGGTACTGGTTTGGGGTTATCTATTAGTTATCAAATTGTTGTGGATAAGCACCGCGGCATCTTTAAATGTAATTCTCAACCAAATTTAGGGACAGAATTCTGGATTGAAATTCCCATTTGTCATCGAATTACTCAGTGAAACAATTTTAGATTTTAGATTTTAGATTTTAGATTTTGGTTCGACTCACTAATAAATCCAAAGGATTGTACCATTAAGCAACTATCGGTCAGTGTCTTTGAATTAAAATAAATTATTACTAGTACAAGTTGGCGTAAATAAACAGACCATTCAAAATCCATGAAAAGCCCATTTTATAAGCTTTTTGTCTTTTGACTTTTGACTTTTGACTTTTGACTTCCGCCTTGCGGTACTAGTGGCGTGACAAGCTTAAAATAGTGCTATATGTTTCAATACGGTTCAGTTAAGGAACCACACTTTTTGTCAAAGTCATTTTTTTTACTAACCGCAGAGGCGCAGAGGACACAGAGAAATCAGAAAGAGTTGGAAAAAATTGCTTAACTGAACTGTATTGCATTATGTTTCTCTTGTGGAACAGGCATACTATGGCTAACGCCACGCTACGCGGTAAGCGCAGCTATGCCGTAGGCTTTACGACAAGCTCAGTACAAGTCTTGCCTGTTCTGGGGGGACTAGAAGCCCACCCCACAATATTTATGCTTACACTATTTTAGGCTTGTCAAAATCAGGCTAACTTCTCAGTTGTACTGGCATAGCTAAATAGGTCATTTTCAAACCTCCCAAGGGGGTAAAAATTACTGGAGTTAGGGCTTGATTGAGGTGGATTTGAATTTCTGAAGATGGTAGTTCTTTCAAACCTTCCATTAAATATTTAATGTTAAAAGCAATTTCGATATCTTCCCCAGATATTTGTGCAGGTATTGATTCTCTACCGCTTCCCACATCTTGAGCTTCACAGGATAAGGTAATTTCCTGTGCGGCGTTGTTAATGCTGACTTTGACAATATTATTCTTCTGGTCGGCTAAGACGGCGATGCGCTCCAAAGTGCTAATCAATTGTTTGCGCTCAATTGTCAATTGGCGCTCAAATTGGCGGGGGATTAGTTGGCGATAGGCAGGATATTGACCATCTAAGGTGCGGCTGGTTAAGCGTTGATTTTGCCACGCAAATACGACTTGACCTTGATCTAAATATAAGGCGATCGCTTCATCGGCGGCAGCATTATGAGCCAACATCCTTTGTAGTTCCCGTAAGGCTCTGGCTGGAACAGTCACTTCTAGTTGATTACTATCCCCCAAGGGACGCTCGTTAGTCGTTTCCACTACAGCGAGGCGGTGTCCATCGGTAGCCGCAAATTCTAGGGTGTCTTGTTTAACTGTTAAATGCACTCCCGTCAGGACTTGCTTGGTTTCATCGCCACTGGTAGCAAATAATGAACCGCGTAATCCTTCAATTAATGCGGCTGTGGTGAGTTGAATGGGTTCAGTATTTTCAATTATTGGGAGTTCGGGAAATTCTTCAGCGCTCATGGCTCGGACTTGATAATGTCCACTCTTGGGTGTGAGGGTGACAATTAAACCTTCCCCTGTGGCTGTGTCCGAGTCTAGGGCTGATTCATCGTCTAGAGTCACTTCTCCTTCTTGGAGGCGTGAGGTGATGTCTACAAGTAGTTTAGCTGGGAGTGCGATCGCACCGGCTTCTAATACCTCAGCATTAAAACTGGTACGAATACCCAAACTCAGATCAAAGGCGGTTAAGCTGACTTGGTTCGTTTCCGCATCTGCTTGTAGCAGCACATTAGCCAGTACTGGATGAGTGGGGCGTGAGGGTACGGCTCGGCTGACGAGTGAAAGGTTGGTACTGAGATCGCTTTGGGTGCAAACTAATTTCATAAGGAAGTAGGTAGAGATGCAATTAAATAGAGTCGTCAATTGTTGGTGATTAAATCATCAATAGAGCAATTGTGGAAATTGTGGAAAACTCCCCACAAGTCACTGGAAAAAATGCTTGACTAAGTTACTATCTGTGGAAAACTTGTGGAAAACTTTACTAGTTTTTCCACAGTTTGATCATATTTCACGAAGTTTTCCCCAACAAACAATGATTTTTCCACAGATAAATTTAAATTTAATCAGTTTTTATACTTTCCTTAATATTTTTTGTGAACCGCTCAACAATTATGGCAGTGATGGTTGTGGAAAACAATTTTTTGCTCTCCAGAGGATTTGGGGGAGCAGCTAGCGCCTCTAGGCTAAAGTAATTTATTTGCGCTGTTGTCTGCTATTCATGTTGATGCGATCGCTCAATTGACCAAGGGTTTGTGCTAAACCGCGATCGCTTTGCAAGAGTTGGGCAATCTTATCACAACTATAAATCACCGTTGTATGGTCTTTACCACCGAACTCTTCACCAATTCTCGGTAAACTCAAAGCCGTGTGTTGGCGCATGAGATACATTCCTATTTGACGCGCCCAACTAATTTCTCGTCGCCGAGAGTTACTTTTCAGGTCTTCAATTGAGATCGCAAAAGTATCACCAATAACTGATAATATCACCTCCGGGGTAGCTGCTACTTTCTGGCTTTCTCTTTCTAAAACAGGTGTAATATTTTCCACCGTCATCGGTAAACCCCAAATAGAAATATAAGCCAGCGCTCGAATTAAAGCTCCTTCCAACTCGCGAATATTATTCGTATAGTTAGCAGCAATATACTCAACTACATCTTTGGGGAGGCGAATATTTTCGTATTCAGCCTTTTTTTGGAGAATTGCCATCCTAGTTTCTAAATCTGGAGTTTGCACATCAGCAATTAAACCCATAGAAAACCGCGAACACAGACGTTCTTGCAGCTGAGAAATATGGTGAGGCGGACGGTCAGAAGCGATCACCACTTGCTTCCCAGCTTCATGTAACGTATTAAAAGTATGAAAAAATTCTTCTTGAGTATACTCCTTACCCTCAATAAACTGAATATCATCGACTAACAAAACATCAGCCGCCCGATAATGCTCCCGAAAATTTTGCATCCGATCATTACGGATAGCTGTAATTAAGTCATTAGTAAATTGCTCTGTAGATACATAAAAGATTTTAGAATCTGGGCAAATTCGAGAGCGATAATGAGCAATAGCTTGCATCAGGTGAGTTTTTCCCAAACCCACACCACCGCATAAAAATAAGGGATTGAACTCTTTCCCTGGCGATTCTGCAACAGCCAAAGCAGCGGCGTGAGCCATGCGATTGTTAGCACCGACAACAAATCGCGAAAATACATATTTAGAGTTTAAGTCTGTAATGGGTTGCTTTTTTTGCGTCACACTTGCATCATTCAGCTTGGGGCTAGGTAAGTCCCAAGTAACTTCCGGTTCCCCCAAATTAGTCACCTCATCACCCTGAGCAACTGTAATGTAGATTTCCAGAGGATGACCCAAAATATCTTGGACTACATTAGCAATGGTGTTGATGTAATATTTTTGTAACCAATTACGAGCAAAAGGATTAGGAGTAATGATTACCAAGCAATTATTTTCTAATCGCTCGGCGTGAGCAGTTTTTATCCAAGTTTCAAAAGTGGGACGGGATAATTCTAGCTGTAAGCGTTTCAGCACCTGACTCCACAGATTGTCAATGGGAATTTCCATTATTTACCACCTTTGCGACTAATCGTCACAATAGAAGATGTCGGAAGGGACTAATTTAGTATTGATAAGTTCTAGACCTGAAACCAGCTTTTGAGTTGTGATCATTCACAGGATATACCCGGTAGGCAATATCCTACCACCCACTGACTAGCACGGAGAAGCAAAGAAACATGAAAAAAACAGAGCATAACTTGAAAGACCCAGGTATCAATATCTGGGGTTTGCCCCACAGGAGGAAATCAAGCAGTATGATCAAGTTGATGCTGAGTGGGGTAACAGTGGTGTCCCTGGGAAGCTGCTCGTTTTTACCAGCCAAAATCTTTGAGAGTCAGAAAAATGAGCCTCAGTCTCAGGTGGTGACTCAAAATACAAATAATCAAAGTCCGGCTGTGACTATCCCAGAAATTAGCTCCTCATCTGCTACAGATCCTAACTTTGTCGTCGCAGTTGTACAAAAAGTGGGAGATGCAGTAGTTCGGATTGATGCGTCTAGAACCGTACAATCTCGAAGTGTACCAACCGATCCATTTCTGCGGCGGTTTGGCAATTCCGAGTCATCACAGCCTAGACAGCGAGTAGAACAGGGTAGCGGTTCTGGATTTATTATCAATTCCTCTGGTCAAATTTTGACTAATTCCCATGTTGTAGACGGTGCTGATTCTGTAATTGTGACTCTCAAGGATGGCAGAACTTTTGATGGTAGAGTGCTGGGGGAAGATCCGGTCACAGATGTGGCTTTAATCGAAATTGAGGCTAATAATCTGCCAATTTTACCCATCGGTAACTCTGATACCTTGCAACCAGGAGAAGCAGTAATTGCCATTGGTAATCCTTTAGGGTTGAATAATACCGTTACCTCTGGGATACTCAGCGCGACGGGACGTTCTAGTAGTGATATTGGGGTAAGCGACAAACGCGTTGACTATATTCAAACAGATGCAGCCATTAACCCTGGTAACTCTGGGGGGCCATTACTCAATTCCCGTGGTCAGGTAATTGGGATGAATACAGCCATTATTCGCGGCGCACAAGGGTTAGGATTTGCCATTCCCATTAATACAGTCCAAAGAATTTCTCAGGAATTAATCACTAAAGGCAGAGTCGATCATCCTTACTTAGGTATTCAAATGATGACACTGACCCCAGAAGTGAAAGCCACAATCAATAAAGATACACGCAATCGCTTGAATCTTCGGGCAGATCAGGGTGTTTTATTGGTTGATATTGTACCTCGCTCGCCCGCATCTGTGGCTGGACTCAGATTTGGTGATCTGATTCAAAGCATTAATAACCAACCTGTGACTAAAATTGAAGAAGTACAAAAACTGGTAGAAAAGAGCCAAATTGGTATCCCTTTACAAATACAAGTGGAACGCAATGGCCAAGTTATCGCAGTAGCTGTGAGTCCTGCACCTTTACCACCGCGAACAGAAGGCTAAGTTTCCTGAACATGGCTGAATTAATCCCTATCATCCAATTGGGCGATCCTAAACTGCGCCAAAAAGCCACTTGGGTTGAGAATATTCAAGATCAACACATTCAAAAGCTCATTGACGACTTGATGGTAACAGTTGCCAAAGCTAACGGTGTGGGCATTGCTGCGCCTCAAGTAGCCACAAACTATCGTTTATTTATTGTGGCTTCCCGCCCGAATCTGAGGTATCCCCACGCCCCGGTTATGGAGCCTACCGCCATGATTAATCCGCGAATCATCGCTCATTCTACTGAAATTGTCAAAGGTTGGGAAGGTTGTTTAAGTGTGCCTGGTATTAGAGGTTTAGTGCCAAGATATCAAGCAGTGGAAGTTGCATATACTGACCGCAATGGCAAGTTACAAAAGCAAAAATTAACTGATTTTGTGGCTCGGATTTTTCAACATGAATATGATCATCTCGATGGTGTGCTGTTTGTAGATCGTGTGGAAAACTCTTTGGAGATGATCAGCGAGGATGAATACCAAAAAAAAGTAATGAATCATACTTAAATTAAGATATCTCTCAGGGAAGAGACTGGACACTGAAGCCTATGGTTATATTTAACCTATTGTTAACCTTAGTCTTGAGTGTATTTGATTGATTAAATGAGCAGGAATATCAGTAGTAGTGGGTGTGATTCGCAGATAAATCAAAATATCAGCCAAGAAGTTGTACAGCCACAAACGCAAGTTGTTTCGGGCGGGTTAAAAATTGTTCATGCAACGAACGGGCGCGTCCGCATCCGCGCTACTGACGCTAGTTTTCACCCAAAGTTAAAGACTATAGCTGAAGATTTACGGACGTATGAAGGAGTGAGACAAGTTTCTCCTGATCAGCAAACAGGTAGTTTGGTCGTGACGTTTGATCCCACGCTGCTGTCAATGCCACAAATGCTGAGTATACTGCAAGAGTTTGACATTCAACAAGTCCCAGTCAGTAATGTAGATGCCTTCGCTGCGTGGAAATCTGCGGATTTTTGGCAAGAGCAATCTGTTTCGTTGATTCCCTTGCTCACAGGGTTGGCGGTGACGGGAGGATTGGGAATCAGTGGTTTAGCCTCGATTCCAGTATATATGATTACCGCTGATGCGACTCGTCGGGTAATTGACTATTTGGAACCAAAAGTTTCAAAGTCAGATGTCGAAAAAGTTACCGAATCTTCTCTGGAAACGCCATTATCTGATCATCCCACCCTTGCTTATACTGTGGTTCATGCCATACCTGGACGAATCAGATTTCATTTACCTCGACTCGTCCAAGATAGCGCCTATGGGCGGCGACTGAAAGAGTTATTGCAAGGAGATCCCCAAGTGGTGAACGTGCGGGTTAATGATCATGCAGGATCAATTGCGATCGCCTATCAACCTGCTACAGTGGCTGTAACTCATTGGGTGAGTTTAATGGAATTGGCTGGGGAAACTCACCCAGATGCAAATTCTGTGAACGTGTCTAGTCAATCAACTGAAGTGATTCAGCAAAATACATCCAGCCGATGGGCTGAGATGAAGTCTTCTGGGATGTCTTTTTCTCTGGGTTATATGGCGAAGTTTTCATTGTAGATGGAAATAAGGTAGACGCGCTAGCGGCTTGCCGCAGGCTACCACAGAGGCACAGAGTACACTGAGAAATGAGTGTTTTAGAGAGTTATGATGTAAGGTTTATAACACGTCATTGCTGATTGAGAATATGAATTTGTTTCACGCATTCGCCGCTAGGCGTTCTCGTAGAGTAGGCGCAAAGGCGCAAAGGAACGAAGAAAAAGAAAGGTAATTTTGGCATTTCATACTTTGATTCAGCAACGCCACAATATCAAATCACCGCAAATCTGCAATCAGCTATCTAATTTTCACCGTTAATCAACAAGTTGATCAACCTTGAGTGAGAAGGAATGACACAAGTTACCGTTCAAATAGCTTCGCCTTCAGTAGAAATTCTTCAGGAGACTGTAGAGGAACAAAATGGAGAAATTCCTTTAACGCCACATCTGGAAAAGACTGTAGAGACAGTTGAAAATCATAGAGACTCCCAGAGGGAAATTTCCCAAGTTTCCTTCAATGTGATTCATACAATTCGGGGAAGAGTGCGGTTACGTGTGCCTCGGTTACGCTATGATGCAGATTATGCCGATCGCCTGCAAAGTTTACTAACATCAGATCCGCTCGTCACAAGTGTGAGAATCAAGTCTGCGGCGGCTTCACTGGTTGTAACTTATAAATCCAGTGCAGTTACAGATAGCAAAATGCGATCGCGTTTAAGCTGTTTAATTTTAGCAGCGATTCCAGCGGGAATAGTGATCACAGATGCTCAAAAGTCATCAACTGCACTTGCAAACACTGACTCTTGGCCTGGGATGCAGTTGTCTGTGATGGCTACCAGTTTAGCTGTTCTACAAGGAACTTTAGGATTACCCATACCGCCAATTATGGTAATGGGAAGCATTGCTCTAGCCACATTTCCCGTATTGCAAAGAGCGCTGGTTGGAATCATAACACAGCGAAAACTGAATATTGACTTTTTGGATTTGATTGCGATCGCCATCACCACATTCCAAGGACGATTTCTCACACCAGCTCTGATGTTGAGTTTAATTGAAATTGGGGAAAATATTCGCGATCGCACCGCTCGGTCTTCGCAACTGCAAACCCTGGATTTACTCAACTCTCTAGGACAATTTGTTTGGGTAGAACGCGATGGGGAAAAGCAACAAATTCCCATCCAAGATGTACAACCAGGCGATATAGTCATTGTCTATCCTGGTGAACAAGTCCCCATCGATGGCAAAATTCTTCGGGGTAAAGCCTTATTCGATGAACAGAAACTCACTGGCGAATCTATCCCAGTCTTAAAAAATCAAGGACAAACTGTTTTTGCTTCCACCTTAGTCCGGGAAGGACGAGTTTATATTTTAGCAGAGCGGGTAGGTAATAACACGCGTGCTGGACAGAGTATTCAGTTAATCCAAGCCGCCCCAGTCCATGATACCCGCATGGAAAACCAGGCAATTAAAATTGCCGAACTTGCTGTGATGCCTACTTTGTTACTAGGTGGGGCAGTATTTGCCGCAACACGTAACCCAGCCAGGGTAGCCAGCGTCCTCACTCTAGACTTATGTACAGGGATTCGCGTATCTATTCCCACATCAGTTTTAGCGGCACTCTCCTACGCCGCCCGCCAAGGTATTCTCATTCGTAGTGGTAGAGCTTTAGAACAACTAGCAGCAGTTGATACCATTGTCTTTGATAAAACCGGGACGCTGACCAAAGGCGAAGTCACTGTAATTGAAGTGGAAAGTCGAAATCCCCACCTTTCCAGCTTGCGAGTTCTCGCACTAGCGGCCGCAGCTGAACAGCGCTTGACACACCCAGTCGCCGAGGCGATAATTCGTTACGCCCAAGCCCAGTCAGTGGAAATTCCCAGCCGCAGTCAGTGGAACTATGAACTTGGTTTAGGGGTTGAAGCCGAGATTGAAGGCGAAATTGTGTATGTAGGAAGCGATCGCTTTTTGCGTCAGCAAGGCATTAATATGGAGTCACTAGATGGAGAACAAAAATCAGCAAGTTCGGTGATTTATGTCGCTAGTAACGGTCAACTCCAAGGTATAATTAAATATAGTGATGTTCTGCGCCCAGAAAGTCGGGAAGTAATTAACAGCTTGTTGACAGTTGAAAGCGTAGAAGTTCATCTGCTGACCGGAGATAACAGGCGCACAGCTCAAGCTGTAGCTGCTGATTTAGGTATTCCCCCAACTCATACTCACGCCGAAGCCTTTCCTGAAGAAAAAGCCGCAATTGTCAGTCAGCTGCATGAACAAGGAAAAACAGTTGCATTTGTCGGTGATGGAATTAATGATTCGCCAGCTTTAGCCTACGCTGATGTGTCAGTGTCCTTTGGTGATGGTTCAGAAATTGCCCGTGAGACAGCAGACGTGGTGTTAATGCAGAACGATTTACATAGTTTACTACAAGCGATCGCGATCGCGCGTCAGACAAAGCAACTAATTCAGCAAAACACCAACATCGTGGCTATTCCTAACTTAGCAGCAATGGCGATCGCAGTTTTATTTGGTTTGAACCCCTTAGCCGCAACTGTAATTAACAACGGTTCAACCATCATTGCCGGAGTCAACGGTTTGCGCCCTATCCTCAAACCAGCGTCTCATCAAACTCTACCATCAGCAAGATGAGAAGACAATCCCACGCAGATTAAGCTAAAAGGCTTACTTACATCTAATAGAGTTAATTAATTATGGCACCTAAAATTACTGATTTCGTTGAAGATGCTGGCGCTCCTGGAATTATCGCCGGCATAGGAGCAATATTACTAGCACCTGTCCTCATTCCTGTAGTTGCGGGAATTGGTAAACCCATAGCCAAGTCACTAGTCAAAGGTGGAATTGTCGCCTATGAAAAAAGCCGTGGCGCATTTGCAGAAATAGGCGAAACCTGGGAAGACATCATCGCCGAAGCCAAAGCTGAAATTGCCGAAGATAGAGAAACACCAACATTTGAAGCATCTGCTGACAACACAGTTCAACATGGCGGATAAAAGCGATTAAAAGTTTGTAGTGAGTTGTCAGGTTGGTTAGGACGTAGGGTGGGTTAGGACGATAGTCCGTAACCCACCATTATACTTAAGTTTATAGTGGGTTACCCTGTGCTTTAGCAAAGCCATGCCTCCCTATATCCACCCTACAATTTTTGGGTAATTTATTTTTTGGTGTTCCCTAAACGCGATTAAAAGTTTGTAGTGAGGACTTCAGTCCTCAAAATAAATAGGACTAACGCCGGAACTCCCTAAAACTCTCATTTGAGGTGGATAATTTCATCATCTGGCGTAAGTCCTCACTACGAGCAGAAATATAATTCAGGAGGGCTATAGTGTGTTAACAAATAGTCATGGTAATCTTACAAAGCTAGCTAAAACCATTGAGAAAGCCAGCTTCAAAACCACACCCAAACCTATATCTACTAAAATCATCAGTGATACTCCAGGAAGACTAAGGTTGAGGATTTCTCAAGCTCATCGTCACCCTAGAGAAATCCAACGCATTGCTCATGTACTCAAAGCACAATCTCATATCAGTCAAGTACGAACAAATATTAGTCACGGTAGTATCATCATCAATCATGATGGTAAAGATGGCACATTAGAAAATGTATTGACTACTCTATTGGATTTAGGAGTGACTTTTGCTGATATTACTGAAGGTAATTCGGAAGCAGCAGAAGATATGAAAAGCACAATTATCAACTTAAATAAACGATTGGAGCAGGCGACAAGTGGAGAAGTTGATTTGCGCTTTCTTTTTCCTCTAGGATTGAGTCTTTGGGCTGTTAGACAAGTTATAGTCCAGGGTTTGCAACTGGAAATTATTCCCTGGTATGTCTTGGCTTGGTATGCCTTTGATAGTTTTATTAAACTCAATAGTAGTAGCCAATTACAGCTAAATCCTGAGCCTTAACTTGATGCAAGATAGGCAATTTTATTGAGTGATGCGGATAATTTTATCCTGACCTTGGGGACAATTACCACGACCATCACAATTACTGGTAGTGATGTATAACTCACCATCTTTACCCATAATCACATCCCTAATTCGCCCAAAACCATCTGGGGAATTTCCCTGAAAGTAAACTTCATGAGTTTGCACTTGTCTAGGGTTAGCTGAGTCAAATACAACTCTATGCAGATGTCGGGAACCCAAAGTACCAATAATTAAATTACCTTTCCACTCTGGAATAGAATCTCCAGTATAAATTGCCGCTCCGCCTGGAGGTGCAGCTTCACGCCAAACCAGTGAGGGACGCACGAATTGTTTTTCAGCTTCACAGTTTTCCACAGCCGGCCAGCCCATATTCTCACCAGCTTGGAGTACAGAAACTTTGTCTTCACCTCTTCTGCCTAATTCTCCACTAGGGCCGTGGTCTGTCACAAACAACGTCGATGGATTGTACCAATCAAAACCTTGGGTGTTGCGAATACCAGTAATGAAAACGGGATTATCTGGAAAGGGATTATCTGGGGGAATTTCTCCCTCTGGAGTTAAGCGCAGAATTTTACCCGCTAAACTATCAACATTTTGGGAAATTTGCGGTTCTCTAGCATCACCAGTCCCAATATAAAGCATTCCATCGGGGCCAAAGCGCAAACGACCGCCATTATGATAAAGAGCAGCTGGAATATCATCAATAATCATTCGCTCTGATGATGCAGTCAATCCATCTGAGGATAATTGCCAACGTTCAACTCGGTTGACTGGCGAGCCATTTTTATCGGTGGTGTAGTATAAATAAAAAAATCGGTTAGTGGCAAAATCTGGGTGTGCCGCAATTCCCAGCAACCCACCCTCACCGGAGGCTGTAATCTTGAGATTAGCAACAGGCGGCTTTAATTCTCCATTCTCTACCAGTCTCACCCGCCCTGGTCTTTCCGTCACCAGCATTTTGTTATTCGGTAAAAAGGCAATTCCCCAAGGAACCTCTAAACCTGTGACTACTTCCTCAGCTCGTACTTTCACCTTTCCGGGAGAACCAACACCGTCTGCGACAAATTTACAGGCTGGAGTTTCTGAAGACACATCTGTGGCATTAACTGGTGATGTGGTTTCTTCTCTATCATTGGCACTTATCGGTTCGGTTGGTGTACCGTTGCAAGATACAAGCCCCATGAGGCTAAGACTAATCAACGAGAGTTTGATAGTTTTTGGCAGCTTCATGTTGAAATGCAATTATTTTTTATAAATTTTAACAAAAGTTTTTGAATGCAGACGCGGCTGAAGTTACTACCTGCACTTTGATAGAGACGCGATGGATCACGTCTCTACTCAGCACTTAGAATACTCGATGTTCTAGGGAGGGCATTTGACGGCGAACTTGTTCTAAGCGAGAAGGTTTGATTTCGGCGATCGCAATTCCCGGTTGTTCACCAGCATCAGCTAAAATTACACCCCAAGGGTCAATAATCACGGCGTGACCGTGGGTGTGGCGCAGGTCGTAGTTATTGCCAGTTTGAGCCGGGGCGATCACGTAGGCAGTATTTTCAATGGCTCTTGCTTGTAATAATACTTGCCAGTGGTCTTTGCCAGTGAAGGCAGTGAAAGCAGCCGGGACAAACATGATATCCGCTCCTTTGTCTGACAAATGTCGGTACAATTCCGGAAAGCGGACATCGTAGCAAACAGAAAGTCCGATATTACCGAGTTGTTCAGAGAAATAAACTGCGGGGAGTTCTTTACCAGCTACAACGGTGCTAGATTCTCGATAGGTGTTGCCGTCGGGGACATTAACATCAAATAGATGTACTTTATAGTAGCGGGTGAGTTCTTCACCACTGGGGTCAATGAGGATTGTAGTGTTATAAACTTTGCCTGTATTCTCTACAGGAACTGGAAAACTGCCGCCCAAGATGGTAATTTGGTAGCGCTGCGCCATTTTTTTGAGAAATTGGGCAGATTCACGATAAATCTCGGCTGCTTGTGCGAGTTTGTCTTTCTCCTCTCCCATAAAAGAAAAATTTTCTGGTAACCCAACTAATTCAGCACCTCGACGCACAGCCAGGTCAATTAGTTCTTCTGCCTGGACTAAATTTTTGTGTACATTGGATACACTGGTCATTTGAATAGCGGCGGCTAAATAAGACTTCATAGATTCAACAAAAAACAGTGATTTTGTCTGGGTTAGATTTTAAAAATATATCGTTAGTTGCAGAACTACGGAACTTTTTGGGCATGGGGTCAGCTTTTTGCTAATATTCTCTCTTTCCGATTCAAAATTTGACAACAACTATTCCATCATTAACTCATAACACCTGAGCAAGTGCGATCGCTTAACCTGGAGAAGAATTTTCCGATTCAAAAAAGCTAAAAGTACACTGACGCGAGTTCATGCAACCCCAAACTGGTAAAGTGACATCGATTCAGCAACGATTAGACAGAAGTTCAGCTGAGAGACAAAAACTTTTGACAAATTGGCACACCATTCGTCACGGCAGTTGTTACATTAGTGAATTATTCATAAAAAGTAATTAATAGGGTGTTAACTGATGGCAGAGCCGAATCAGGAAGATAAAAACAAATTTATTTACCCCCGCAGTCGTTACTATGGTCAATTTCAGCCAGAACATTTAGTATTTAATGCCAATCTCCAAGAATTTGCTCAAAGAGTCGGCTACATCTCCAATTTGGAAACATCTGGGAAACTGACTCCCCAACAAGCGTATAAAAAAATTAAAATTCTGTGGAAACAGTTGAAACGCAGCAAAAAACAACTGAACATTGCTAACAAACTAGAACCACCGACAACACCCTAAAATTATTTAAATTCCGGGCTTAGTCCCTGAAACTCATCCGGGGTGAGTGACACCACGATATTTTCCGATTCTATTTGAATAATGCAACGCCTGCTAGCTTGACTGTCCGAGTTTGACTCGAATCCACAAACTACGCCAACTTTTCCAATTACGTATGCTGGACGTAGTATCAAAACTTTATCCCCGACTTGAACGCTCTTTGAGGTATACAAAATTGCTCCTATAAATTCTGCATTTTCAGAATGAAATTATATGAGTGAGATCCGATAATTATTTTATTTTACTTAAAATTTGTGTACTTTATAACCTTTTCTTAACTAAATTTGGTTTAAATCATGCATTGTCCCCCTGCCTTTCCTCCTCTCCCCTGCACCCTGCACCCTGCCCCTTTCCTCTTTTTTGACTGCTAGGTTCCAATTTTTCGGTAGGATAGCTCCTATCCTCAACTGAGCTATACCGACAAGAAAGTAATACTATGACAACTTCCCCAATCTCTGGTAACTGGCATCTCCTCCTGCAACAATTAATGGATAGTCAATCATTGACTCGCATTCAAGCTGCTGAGTTGATGCAAGGGTGGTTAACTGAAGCTGTTCCCCCAGAGTTATCGGGGGCAATTTTAACAGCGCTCAACTTTAAAGGCATTTCCGCCGAAGAATTGACGGGAATGGCTGAAGTATTACAATCTCAATCAAGACTGGGGACTGGGCAAGAATCGACTCAATCCCCAATTCCCACTCTCATCGATACCTGTGGTACTGGTGGCGACGGGTCGTCAACTTTTAATATTTCCACAGCCGTGGCTTTTGTGGCGGCTGCTTATGGTATACCCGTTGCTAAACATGGCAATCGCTCCGCCTCCAGTCTCACAGGCAGCGCCGATGTCTTGGAAGCATTGGGAGTCAATCTGAGTGCTGACCCTGAAAAGGTGCAAGCAGCAGTACAAGAGGTAGGAATCACTTTCTTGTTTGCCCCTGGGTGGCATCCGGCGCTCAAAGCTGTTGGTTCTTTGCGACGGACTCTCAAAGTCCGAACAGTATTTAATTTACTGGGGCCATTAGTAAATCCTTTGTATCCTAATGGGCAAGTAGTAGGGCTATTTACTCCCACACTTTTAACTACTGTTGCCCAAGCGTTACATAATTTGGGCAAACAAAAAGCAATAGTCTTGCATGGGCGAGAAAGACTTGATGAGGCTGGGTTAGGAGATATCACTGATTTGGCAGTTTTATCAGAGGGTGCAGTGCAGTTAACTACTCTCAATCCCCAAGAAGTGGGTGTAACTTCTGCTCCCATTGCGGCACTCCGGGGTGGGGATGTCCAAGAAAATGCCGTGATTCTCAAGGCAGTGTTACAAGGAAAGGGAACTCAAGCACAACAGGACGCTGTGGCATTAAATGCTTCTTTGGCACTGCAAGTAGCGGGGGCCATTCCATTGTTAGACCATGCTCAAGGTGTCAGTGTGTCTAGGGAAATTCTTCAGAGTGGTTCTGCATGGGAAAAATTGGCACAACTTGTCCAGTTTCTACAGAATTAACTTCTAAGCGTGATTGCGGGCTAAATTCGACAACATCCCGTCTAATGGTGACATCATAGTTGCCAAAAAAGTCGTGTCCTAATAATCCCGTTTCTAGTTCTGCCCCGGCGATCGCCACTGTTACTTTATTGATCATCACCCCAGCCACGGCCATGGAATCAACATAACCAATGGGAAATTCTACTGTTCTGGCACTGGCAGTATTTGCCTTGACTGTTCCCACTTGTACCACTCCCAAGGTTTTGGCCATTTCTTGGGTGATGACTGTGCCACTGGCTCCTGTATCAATAATCATGTCAAATTTCTGCTGGTTGTTGAAGGTGACTTCGACAATTGGCGTTCCACCCATGCGTCGTTTGATAGGAGCAGTAAATACTGGTTTTTCTGGGGTGAGAAATGCTGATTTCGGCGCAACGGGTTTGACTGATGGCTGTTTTGGGGATAGTGGGGGAGTTAAGATCGGAATCGAGGGCTGAGTTTGAGGTTGGGGAACAGCCACTACGATGCGCTGATTATCCGCCTGTGCTGAGGGGACGGAGAGAGGAGTCGCTTTTTGTCGGGCAGTTTTGACTTGGCCTCGGTATTCGGAAATTTTACCTTGGGCTGTGGCAAATTCTGGGCTTTGTTGCGGCACTTTTTCCATGAGCGCGATCGCATCTTGGTACTGACTCGCTACCAATTTCCAATCATCTGGCGATTGTGCCGATTGACTGATGCTCCAGGCTCCCACAGCTTTATTTAAACCCAGTTCAAAAAAATTTATTTCCGGTTCTGACGGTGGTAGTGCTTTCGGTGCTGGCTGCGCTGGTGGTGCGAGCAGTTCAACAGGAGGCGACAGTGCCAAATTGTCAGTTCCTACAGAAATTTCCTTGCTAATAGTCCCAGAAGTGTCTTTTTTTTCATTACAGGCAACACCCAAAACTGCGAGAGTGCTGGAGAGAAAAATCAGGGTTGCACGAGATAAAAATGACTGAAGCATAATTAACTTCAATTTTACATACGTAAGGGACTGCAAATCTATCAAGTGTAGAGTGTCACATGGGATAATTAATTTTGACAGTATTAGCTAAATTGGGGGCTAAAGACTGCTGACTATTAACTCTTAACTGCTGACGGCTAAATAAATCCAGGTCAACAATCACAACAATGACTCTTCCACTATACCCAAAGTCAAGCTTTGCTACACTGGGCTAACACCCTCCTCCGCTAACGTGGGTGTGGATCAAGGAATTGCCTCCTTTGAAACCGCGATTATGCCCTATGTTTAATATTTAAACCTCATTCTTTTGTTTTAATCACCTATGCCTCTGTCTGACTCAATACCTGCTCTACTTGTCTTGGCCGATGGAACCACATATCACGGTTGGTCTTTTGGTGCAACGGGAACCAAAATCGGGGAAGTGGTCTTCAACACCGGCATGACTGGATATCAAGAAGTCCTGACTGACCCTAGTTATTGTGGTCAGATTGTCATTTTTACCTATCCGGAATTAGGGAATACTGGCATTAATCTGGAAGACGAAGAATCAGATCGGCCGATGTGTGCCGGTGCGATCGCTCGCAATATTTGTCATCGACCCAGTAACTGGCGCTCAACACAATCCCTGCCTGATTACCTCAATCAGCACCAAATACCTGGGATCTACGGCATTGATACCCGCGCCCTCACGCGGAAAATTCGCACGTTAGGAGCCATGAACGGTGGGATCTCCACATCAATTCTCGATGAAGCGGAATTGTTAGAACTGGTACAAGCAGCGCCCAGCATGGCTGGTTTAAACTTGGCACGTCAAGTCACCACCTCCACCATGTATGAATGGACAGAGGCCACAATTCCAGCTTGGGAATTCAACTCGGAGTCTGTGGTCAATTCGGGAGAACCCTTTACTGTTGTCGCCCTGGACTTTGGTGTAAAACGGAATATTTTGCGTCGCCTAGCCAGTCACGGTTGCCGAGTCATCGTTGTCCCCCTAGATACACCACCAGAGGAAATTCTCAAATACAATCCAGATGGGATATTTCTTTCTAATGGCCCTGGTGACCCAGCCGCCGTTACTGAAGGCATTACCACTGCTAAAGCATTGCTGGAAAGTCAAAAACCCATATTCGGTATTTGTATGGGACACCAAATTTTAGGTCACGCACTAGGGGCAGAAACTTATAAACTCAAATTTGGTCATCGTGGTTTAAATCAGCCCGCCGGACTACAGCAGAAGATAGAAATTACCAGCCAAAACCACAGTTTTGCTATTGACCCAGATTCATTACCTACCGGATTAGTGGAAGTGAGCCACCTCAACCTCAACGATCGCACAGTTGCTGGGGTACGTCATAAGTCTCTGCCGATATTCTCTGTTCAGTATCACCCAGAGGCTAGTCCTGGCCCTCACGATGCTGACTACTTATTTGAGCAATTTGTCCAAACAATGCGAACAGCACGGTCATCTAAAACTGCTGAAGTCAGCTAAAAAAGGAGATGGGGAATCAGCATCAAAGCGATTAATCGTGATCTACCCATGCCCCTATTCCCCTTATCCCAGGAGATTGTAGACAAATTGTGCTAAAACCATCTATACTTGAGCGTTCGCTTTAACCATGAGGAGGGAATTATTGCTGAGCCATTGAATCTAACCGTGAGCCTGAGAGGCACTCGCGAAGCCCGGGATAACTGTCAGCTATTCCGCCTCACAGGTTTGTTAGACGCATTTTCTGAGCCGACGTTTCGCAAGATACTTGGCAATAAAATTGATGAGGGTCCAAAGCATATTATCCTGGATCTTTCACAAATTGACTTTGTTGATAGTTCCGGATTGGGCGCTCTGGTGCAGCTAGCTAAACAAGCTCAAACTGCCGGCGGTACTTTGCAAATTGTCACAAATGCCCGCGTCACTCAAACGGTCAAGCTGGTGCGCTTAGAAAAGTTTCTCGCCCTGCAAACTTCAGTTGATGCAGCTTTAGCAAACATCAAGTAGTCTTGATCGCTTTATCTAAAGAGATACACTCAACTGTGAGAAATTATATCTGGGTAGCTTAATTTTTAGAACCGCTGACAAATAACCTCTCTCCTGGCGAGAGAGGTTTAAAAATTACTCAATCTCAACCCTGAAAGCGAGGAAGTTCAGATGACAATTATTTATGGATAGTGCAGTGCGTTGGAGTTGAGGTAATATTGAATATTGAACGCTGTCCAAGTGTGTAAAATAGCTTGATTATCTGATACAATATATTACTCCTCAAGATAAAGTACCAATCAACAAGGTTAAAAATAGTAAATAATATTTGAGAATTTCGATTATCTTAGGTGTGCCAACATGGGTGGCTTCAGAAATAATAAATAAATTAAAGCTCTCTGAAGATGCCTGCTAACTATAGCCCGTTAAGGAATGATTAATTTGTGACATCACAGGAAAAAGAGCTATTAGATGGACAAGATGAAACGCCTACGCCGGAGTTGTCTTGGCATCAAGCACTGTTGGCTACCAGCGGGACATTACCTCTAGAGATTTCTCCGTCACAAATACAACAAATTTCGCCTTTGGCTTTAGCCTATATAGGTGATGCAATTTATGAATTGTATGTTAGGATGTTCTATCTGTTGCCAATGCAACAGACAAAAGTCTACCACTGTTTGGTAGTAGCACAGGTAAGAGCCGAAACACAAGCGCTTCATTTGCGATCGCTTACTCCTCATTTGAGTCTAGCCGAATTAGAAATAGTCCGTCGAGGCCGTAATGCCGCATCAGGACGACCTAAGCGGGTTGACCCCAAAATTTATCAACAGGCAACAAGTTTAGAAACTTTAATTGGCTACCTTTACCTCACCGATTTCCCACGCTTAACCGAATTGTTACAAAAACTCCATCTAGAGAAACAGTGAGTGACTCAATCTCAAGATAGGAAACTCAGCAATAGCGGTTCAGTAAATTCAAAACATCACAACGTCCACCCAATAAACTATACCCAAAACTTATATGACAAGCAAACCCAGGAAAATTCAGACTCCTAGCGAACCGAATCGTGGGCAACCCCTGAAATTGAAGACCAAGCGGATTATTCCTAGTTCCATTCGCAGTCCTCGCGTCGGCGATCGCGATAAAAAATCTGTCTCCAGAGGGATAAACCAACATCGCATTGATCCCCAGCCATCTCCAGCGCCAAAACCACCAGAAGATAGTGATCTCATTTACGGTCGCCATCCAGTTTTGAGTGCTTTGGAAGGTGAACGGGGATTGAACCGCATCTGGATTACTACTCGTCTGCGTTACGACCACCGCTTTCATCATTTACTCCTGCAAGCGAAGGAACATGGCACAGTCATTGATGAAGTAGAGCCAAAACGTTTAGACCAAATTACCGATAGAGCTAATCACCAAGGAATCGCGGCGCAAGTAGCCCCCCATGACTACATTGAGTTACCTGATTTAATTGCACAAGCCAAATCTATTACTGATCCCGTAATTGTGGTGGCTGATGGCATTACTGATCCCCACAATTTGGGCGCAATTATTCGCACAGCTGAAGCCATCGGCGCTCAGGGATTGGTGATTCCCCAAAGAAGAGCATCGGGGATCACTTCTACTGTGATCAAAGTGGCAGCAGGTGCTTTAGAAAACTTCTCTGTGGCTAGAGTAGTTAACCTCAGCCGCGCCTTAGAAGAATTGAAAGAAGCTGGCTTTTGGATCTATGGTACAGCCAGCACCGGCAGCGAACCCCTGCATACAGTTAAATTTAGTGGTCCGATTGTTCTGGTTATCGGTTCCGAAGGCGACGGGCTGAGTATGCTCACACAGCGTTCCTGCGATGTCTTGGTCTCCATACCCCTCCTGGGCAAAACCCCTAGTCTCAACGCCTCAGTTGCGGCAGGTATGGCGCTTTATGAAATCTATCGCCAACGGTCATCAAACACTTTGTATCTAGATAAATTACCAAAACCTCTTTAAAAAAAGACAGTAACAGAGTATAAAGAAATGTAAAAGAAAAAACAACACCATATCCTTTCCTTTAATATCCAGTACCACATTGATAAATCGGCTACAACCATGCAAACGATTTGGAATAACCTGAAGGAATCATTAATTAACACATTCCACAACCTGGGCTTAGCTTGGTGGGTGGAGATCGTGACGCAAAATCCCCGTTGTACTTACTACTTCGGGCCATTTCTGAGTTCTGCTGATGCCAAAGTGGCACTCAAAGGCTACGTAGAAGATTTGGAGATCGAAGGAGCGCAAGGAATACTTGTGAATGTAAAGCGCTGTAAACCAGGTACTTTAACAATTTCCGAAGACTTGGGGGAAAGGATTGACCGCAAAGTAAAGCCTGCCTTTAGCGGTCAGATATAATTTAAATTCAAAGGCTTCCATAGTTCTCAGGCCGCGCTTGGGAACTATGGTAGAAATTGGGCTGTTCACAACCGGATTTGTCACGTCGCTTATCTACGAGACGCTACGCGAACGCTCCGAATTCAAAATTCAAAATTAAATAACCCCCGGATTAATCCGGGGGCTTGTATCCTTTTTTTCTTTGGTAAAGTGGAAATAAGGGACTTCCTAGAAATAAATTATCCGAATAAACAAACCACAGAGACGCAGAGGACACAGAGTTATGAGAGTTTGAGAGGTTTTTTGCGTTATACCAATGATTTGTGAGGCTGCATATTATTTCGACCCCACCCCTAACCCCTCCGGTGCAAGCGAGGATGGGAACTCGATTTCTAGTTAAATTCTATTTATGTATCTTTATATTCAATTGGTATTAGGTGGTTGAGTGTTTTTTATTTGCAAGTCCCTAAAGTAATTTATCCTATTGCAGAGATATAGCAAGCGCCTTGGCGGTTAGCACATGAAAAAATACCAAAACCAAGTCACAGCGATCATTTCAATTTTGACCGAAAATAATGGGATACAAGCCCCGCCCTTCTAGGACGGCTTTTTATTTGTTTTCAATTTTCTAATCAAATTTCTAAGTACATCAGATTTAGTTCTCTGAGTCACCTTGCAGTAACTTTCGAGATGCGCCAATTCTTCCTCGGTTAATCGAAAAAATACACTTTTGTTCATGGTATTGTATATTGATATGATATACAATAGTAGCAGTTTTGAAGAAAAAATAGTGAAAGCCAGATATAAGTTCCGATTCTACCCGACAAACCAACAGCAACAGCTTTTAGCTCAGTTGTTTGGTTGTGTGCGTGTAGTTTGGAATGATGCTTTGGCTATTTGTAAAAAATCTGAGAAACTGCCAAGTAACAACGACTTGCAAAAGTTGGTGATTACCCAAGCTAAAAAGACTGATGAACGTTCGTGGTTATCTGATGTTTCCAACATCCCGTTGCAACAATCGGTGGCTGATTTAGGGGTTGCTTACAAAAACTTTTTCGATTCCCTTAAGGGTAAGCGCAAAGGCAAAAAAGTTGGTAGCCCAAAATTCAAGAAAAAGACAAACCAACAATCTGCACGTTTTAGAATCGGCGGATTCTCAGTCAAAGGTAATGAGGTGTATCTGGCAAAAATCGGCAACTTTAAGCCAATCTGGTCTAGACAACTACCTTCTGCACCTACTTCTTGTACTGTCGTAAAAGACTGTGGTAACCGCTATTTTTTGAGCTTTGTAGTAGAAGTTGAACCGATTCAAATCGATGCTAAGAGCCAAAGTATCGGGATTGACTTAGGGATAAAAACTTTTGCTGTAATGAGTAATGGTGATAAATTTGTTAGCCCTGATTACTCAAAATTGGATAAACAAATTCGTCGCAAGCAGCGCCAATTAGCCCGACAGCAAAAGGAATCAAAGCGTAGAAATAAAACCCGAATTCAAATTGCTAAACTGCATAACCAAATTGCAGATACTCGGAAAGATTTCCTACACAAACTATCCACTAAAGTAGTTAGCGACAACCAAGCAATTGTTTTGGAAGATTTGAACGTGTCAGGAATGGTCAGAAATCGTAAACTTGCAAGAGCAATTAGTTTACAGGGATGGCGAGAATTCCGGGTATTTTGCGAGGCTAAAGCTGAAAAACTTAACCGTGATCTCAGGATCATTAGCCGATGGCAACCCACTAGTCAGACTTGTTCTTGTTGTGGGTATAGGTGGGGTAAAGTGGATCTCTCTATCCGTTCAGTGCTGTGTTTAAATTGCAATGCTGAACACGACAGGGACGAAAATGCTTCTAAAAATATAGAAATGGTCGGCATGGGGCATCGGCACGACCTTAAACGGACGAGGAGCGACTATCAGACTACTCCGGTAGCAAGTTGCAGTGATTCGTCAAGAATCACCGCACTTTAAGGGCGGTGAGTATGTCAATATTCTCTGCGAGACACTACGTGAACGACTAAGTTCACGATAAACTTTTGACTTTTGCTATATATCCCAGGTTAATATTCCCATCGGGTTGTTCTAAGGGGGAAATTTTCACAAAAATTATTTCCTAAATGTAACTTTTTATCTGAATGAAGGGATTTGTGTCTTTTGGTATATGACTGAGTATAGTGAAAATTTAAAATAGAGTTATGGCAAGAATCCTAATTATTATTTATAACCACAGATAAACGTCAATGTAGACGCATTCTCAAACACCGAATGCTTTCCCACGGGGTATACATATCAGTTTATTCGTGGTTTTTTACTTTTATTTTTGAAAATTTAACTATAGCAACCGCCAAGGAGGTTAAGACATCAACAGATAATCAAAATTAGACACCAAAAGGGTTTTAACTCACTCCCTACTCCCCAGCTATATCAGCTAAATTTTCAATTATGTAGGATGTGTAACGGCAATTCAAAAATTTTAGAGACGTGAAAAATCACGCCTCTCATTTCTTAGACCTCAAGCACTTTTTACTTAATTATTCACCAGCTTATTTCAACATACTTAGAGGTTTTTTTGCCGACTCCTAGTTTCTAAGTCTTTAGGAATTACTTTTTGCCCATTGACTATTTCTGGTGTCTGGATAATAACTCTTTCCTTCTTTCTTTCTTTTGTAGAATAGTAAGGTTTAGCAGGCTCTTCTTGTACTACTATTTGACGTTCCTTAGAGATATAATAGGGTTTAGTTATTGCTCCCTGATGATTTCTCTCCGAATAGTAACCATCCGCCTGAACTGAAGTAGTAGGAAAGGTGACAAACCAAACTAAACTAGCAAGGAATACTAGAGTAAGTTTGCGGCACAATTGAGTAAATATTTGCTGGGCTTTCAACATAAGCAAAACCATCTCCTAACTCTTTAACAAATGTCTGAATGTTAGGAAACTTTTTAGTTAGTTAACGTCTTCCCCCAGGCTGGTTACGTATATATAAAAAGTATTGCTCATTAGCCATTAGTTGTTTCCGCACACTGCCCACACTTTTTAAGCTATAGTCACATCTGGAGACAAGTAAACATCCTGAATGGCATGAAATAGTTTCACCCCTTCGTCAAAGGGACGCTGGAAAGTCTTCCGCCCGGAAATTAAACCAGTACCGCCAGCCCGTTTATTAATCACAGATGTCCGCACAACTTCCGCAAGGTCATCTTTACCAGAAGCACCACCAGAATTAATTAGCCCCGCACGTCCACAGTAGCAATTAAGGACTTGATAACGAGTTAAATCAATCGGGTGATCACTGGTCAATTCTGTGTAAACTCGTTCATCAGTTTTGCCGTAACTTTTGTTAGTCGCTTTAGCTACTGCACCGTAACCATGATTACATTCAGGTAACTTTTGTTTAATGATGTCCGCTTCAATCGTCACACCCAAATGATTTGCCTGCCCTGTAAGGTCAGCCGCAACATGATAATCTTGTTCTTGTTTAAAAGCGTTATTACGCAGATAGCACCAAAGAATTGTTACTAAACCCAGTTCATGGGCGTGTTTAAAAGCTTGGCTAACTTCCTGAATCTGCCTAGCAGATTGTTCTGAACCAAAGTAAATTGTCGCGCCTACCGCCACTGCACCCAAGTTCCAAGCTTGTTCTACATCAGCAAACAATATCTGGTCATATTGATTGGGAAAAGTTAGCAGTTCGTTGTGATTGATTTTGGCGATGAAGGGGATTTTATGGGCATATTTACGCGCAACACTACCTAATACACCTAAAGTTGTCGCCACAGCATTACAACCTCCGGCTATTGCCAATCTGACAATATTTTCGGGATCAAAATAAATCGGATTAGGCGCAAAAGATGCACCAGCTGAGTGTTCAATTCCTTGGTCTACTGGTAAGATAGATAAATAACCAGTATTTGCCAGCCGACCATGAGAGTAAAGTTGCTGGAGATTACGCAAAACTTGAGGATGGCGATCGCTATTTATCCAAACTCGATCTATAAAATCTGGGCCTGGTAAATGTAGTAAATTCTGAGAAACTTTTGCTTTGTATGTAAGTAGGTTTTCTGCCTCTTTACCTAACAAAGACTGGATAGAATTAGCTTCTAAAACTGTTGTAGTCATTGAATTTTCCTCTAACTTCAGGCAATGACAAAAATAATTACTAATTCACAATTATAACAACTGCCAAGATAATTTAAGCATAATACCTTGTACTGTGGAGCGATGACGCTTTGCGCCCACCGGAGGCGATCGCTATACCTCTTTCTTTAGATGAAGTAGTAACTTCCTAGAGATAGAGCCACTTGTCTGATCACAGAGGTTATTCTGATGATTACCAACAATTAGGTAGTAAATCAAACTCAATATTTCTCAGCTACATACATTTTTCATTCAAGCCTCTTGTTATTAGAGAATATTTGAAAACTGTTTGGCTGTGAATTTAAGCACTTCCTGATCCCCCCTAGCCCTCTAAAAAAGGGTGGGGATGGTATCAAAGTCACCTTTTTCAGGGCAATTGAGAAAGTTTTGCTACCGACAATAGAACTTTTCCAAAATCCTCTTACAAAGCTTTAGTTTCTCAATATCGGATCAAGGAGTGAAATCAACAGCTATGTCTATTCCCAATGAACACGAAAGTAAAAACATTGACATCAAGCAAGAATCTTACACTGATACTAATGGTAATACTCACACCCACGTCAAACGAACCACGGAACGCAATTTAGCCGAGCGTGACAATAACAATGCTGCTAGTGGTTTGCTGTTAGGTATTATCCTTACTTCCCTGCTGAGTTTGATTGTCGGTGGGGTCTGGTACTTCAACCAGAGCAATAAAGCAACTGTTGACAATACTGATACTGTGCCTGTGTTGGTTCCTGTACCGAGTAGCAGTCCCACCGCTAGTCCATCTCCTCAACCACAAACGACGATCATCGAAAAAACTACGGAAGTACCTGTATTTGTCCCTGTTCCACAACCACAACAGCAGGTTACACCCCCATCTGCACCTCGCCAACCGGATATTAATATTACTGTTCCACCCCAGCAGCCTGCGGCAGAAAAAGCGCCTTCTCCAACCCAGCCAACCCCTAACCCGACACAAAGCCCGACTAGTCCAACGAATAGTAATTCTACTTCGGGAAACGAAGGCGGTACTTCTACTAAGACTGTCACTCCAAGTACAGAAAATGATCCATCTAATAGTGGTTCTTCTACCCCAGGTGATACGACTACAGGCGGTTCTGGTCAATAACGGCTGACTGGAAAATAGGGAAGCCAAAAGCAATCATTTGGAATGCAGAAAATTTGCGATCGCTACCGGAGTTAAGAACTTTTGCACTAGAACTGGTAAATCGCGATCGCATTCTGAATAATTTGCCACCTTTGCCAGAAGATCCTGAATTGCCCTCACCGCACAACTCCATGCACAGGATATGTTTGACCAAAGAAAAAAAGGATACAAGCCTCTAAATTTATTTATGGAGAAGCAAAAAGTGAAACAACATTAATTCAAGCCCCCGGATTTATCCGTGGGGTATTTAATTTTGAATTTTGAATTTTGAATTTTGAATTCGGAGCGCAGCGACGTGACCAAGGAATACACCAAATTTGGTTATGGAATGGTAACTGGGGCGAATGGTCGGATTTATGCTGTGCAAATGTTTGGCTTCTAGACTTGCTAAGGAATTAAAAAAAAGGCAAATCTCGGTAGGGATTGTGAGATATCCTTAGATAAGTGAGAGATTTGCCAAATAAATTAAGCATGAAGCTGGCAGCACGAGTAAGTAAGGTGAACCCTTCTTTAACCTTAGCGATCGCAGCTAAAGCTAAGGCCATGAAGGCTGAGGGAATAGACGTTTGTAGTTTCAGCGCTGGAGAACCGGATTTTGACACTCCAGCCCACATCAAAGCCGCAGCAGCGAAAGCTTTGGAATCAGGTAAAACCAAGTATGGACCAGCCGCAGGAGAACCAAAGTTAAGGGAAGCGATCGCCCAAAAACTGAAAACTGAGAACGGTCTTGATTATCAGTCCGAGAATGTGATTGTCACGAATGGCGGTAAACATTCTCTGTTTAACTTGATGTTAGCCCTGATTGATTCGGGTGATGAGGTAATTATCCCGGCTCCCTATTGGCTCAGTTACCCGGAAATGGTAACTTTAGTTGGTGGGAAGCCAGTAATTGTCACCACAGATGCGGCGACGGATTATAAAATTACTCCGTCACAACTACGTCAAGCAATTACACCCAAAACAAAGTTATTTATTCTCAACTCCCCATCTAATCCCACCGGGATGGTGTACACGCCAGATGAAATTAAAGCACTGGCGCAAGTGGTAGTGGATGCAGATATCTTTGTCGTTTCTGATGAGATTTACGAAAGGATTCTCTACGACGGTGCAGAACATATCAGCATTGGTTCTCTGGGTAAAGAAATTTTTGACCGTACTTTGATCAGTAACGGGTTTGCGAAAGCTTACTCCATGACTGGTTGGCGACTGGGTTATTTAGCCGGGCCAGTGGAGATTATTAAAGCGGCTAGCACTATTCAAGGACATAGTACATCGAATGTGTGTACCTTTGCTCAATATGGTGCGATCGCGGCTTTAGAAAGTTCTCAAGACTGTGTAGAAACAATGCGCCTAGCTTTCGCGAAACGGCGACAAGTAATGTTAGACCGACTCAACGCCATTCCGGGATTGAGTTGTGCTAAACCAGACGGCGCATTTTATCTGTTTCCTGATATTAGCAAAACAGGTCTCAAGTCCCTGGAATTTTGTAACGCTCTCTTGGAAGCACAGCAAGTAGCAATCATTCCGGGTATTGCCTTTGGTGCTGATCAAAACATTCGTTTGTCTTACGCCACTGATATGGCGACTATTGACAAAGGGATGGATAGGTTGGAGAAATTTGTGAATTCTCTTGTTTAGGAATGCGGATTTAATCAAGTACAAAACCTCACCCCTAAACCTTTCTTCTTAGCAAGGAGACGGGAGACTTTAACGAAAGTCAATGGCGGGGTGAGGTCAATAACCAGATTTACAGGTTATGGAGGTTTTGCTAGATTTGTTCTGATGAATTTGGCTCAGTTGCAGTTTATTGACTACTAGAATCAGTAAGTAAATTCCGATATTCCCAGTGTCCGCGTTTGCCCAAATCTTGGATAATATTTTCAGCAGTTTTTCTTGCTTGGTAACTGCTGCTTTGAATAGCTTTACTCAGGATAGTCTTAGTTTCATTACGCCAGCCGTAGTTACCCCATCCAGACTTGTCTTTTTTAATCATCAATTCAAGACACTCGATGACTAATTCTGGCATCGTATCAGCAAGTACAGCTAGACGTTCCAGCAGCAAAAAGTCAGGATCTACTTTACCAACTAGCTCAAGAATTTGTTTAATCTGTGCGATCGCCCAAGAGTCCTCAAATTTTGCTGAACCGAACCACCAGCCAAAAGCAGCAAGTTCAGTAGCATAGGAACTAGGTTCATGAGAATTACACGCTGTTTCCAGACGCTTTTCCCAGAGTAATTGGAAGCTATTCAGGATTTCTGGATCTATCTCATTTTCTGTCTTCTTAAGGGTTCGCCCTACCAATTCAAGAGCATAGCCACGCAACGCATCAGAAGCTAACTCAAAAAACCGCGTTAGTAATCCCCCTGGCTCATCCAAATTCCCTAATACGCTAATAATTGACCTAAATCTTGATTTATTCAAATTATTATACTGTATATAAGCTCACCAACTTGGAGAAAGTAGTTGCTAAAGAACTTACCCATGATCGTGATTTCCATGAAACAAAAACACAGTGAAAAATAGTATGCGTTCTGCACAGGCGATCGCTACCCATTGCCATATTGCTTTAATTACTCAAAGTCCAAGTTGATAACTGGTTGAGCAGGTGTAGCTGACGGAATCAACTCTCATGCAGATTCTAGAGGCTGGAAACGACTTTCTACTTGATAAACCAGCGAAAAACGTTCCACAAGCTTTAACTTTTTGACCCCAGTAATTTTATGAAAAATTTACTAAAGTTATTCTGGGGAATTTCGCTCTGTTGCAAGTCTCACTTGTTCGGGGGTTAAACCCAATAACTGAGCAACTTCCTCTATTGTTAAACCACGCGCCAGCATCCGGGGTACAAGTTCGAGTTTAAGTCCTTCTCTGCCTTCTTCTCGACCCTCAGCTTTGGCTTCTTGATAAACCCTAGTTTCTTCTAAATTGACTCCTAACATCGCCTCTACCTCTTCACGGCTTAAATTGGCAAACTTGTAAACAGCGATTGTTGTAATTACATCTATTATGTCATCTTTAGGCAAAAAACTCTGTTCTTCTTGTTGCACCCGTTCGATCAAGCGTTTTGCCTGTTCCACCATTTGATTCTCTGACGCAATGGTTAATTGCATCAAACTGATACCCACAGGTTGCTGATCAAAATTGCCTAATTCATCCAGATAAATCCGTTGTACTTGTGAACTATCCAGTAGTGACCTGTGAATAGTCGTGTTTTCTGGCTCTAAACTGCGAGACTGGAAAATAATTACACCGTACCAATCATCATAAACAGATGGGTTTCGGTATAGATATAGCAGCGATTCTGAAAAAAAACGGTGGTAGAGTAACTCGTCTTTTTGAAACTGCACCTCGGCAAAAAAGATCATCTGGGGTGTTACATCTGGTGGTGGTAAAAATACCCCATCAATCCGAAATGTTGGTTCTTTGACTTCGACTGATTCAAAGCGATAATTTCTGGCTGTTGTTGGTGGTTGTTCTATTAATTCAAATAACAACCAGGGGGAACGCTGAAAAAGTTGATAAAAAATGGCATCACGTCTCACAAAGCAATCCTCTGGATCTGTAGATCAACAAGAGTATGATCATAGATCGTGATTGCCATGAAACAAAAACACGCTAAAAAATAGTATAAGTTCTGCACAGGCGATCGCTAAACTGGTAAACTGACCAAATAACCTTGTTTTTTCAATTACATATAAAAAACTTCCCCGCAATTTCCGGTAAATATTCAGCATTCAGGATTTCATCAATCCCATCTCGCGTAAACCTTGGCGTAGTCTGTTCGCTTCTTCGGGGTTTTGTTGTTCGTAAAGCAGGATAGCATTTTGAAACGCTGTTAAACTCGCTTGAACATTGCCAACTTTTAGCTGTACTACCCCTAAATTTTGATAAGCTGGTGCATAGTTGGGATTACATCGGATAGCTTTTTGGTAACAGGCGATCGCATCTGGAATTTGCAGTTGGCTACCGAGGGCGGCAATGACCATACCACCAATCAGAAAGCCGAGCGTTAGGGACTGCAACTAAGACCCAAGTCCCGCAGGCAAAAAATACGGGTACTAAACAGCCGGGATCATGCCCCGACTGTTTAGGTCTACGTCGTTTCGATTCAACAGCCGTCTGGCCCGCAGAAAGTGTGCGCGTACAGTACCTCTGCGTCACAGATATAAGCAATGCCCGCATAATCGTTGAAAAACTTCATTGCGATCTGCTCCGCAATATTCTCGGCCATATCCCGATTTTCGGTGAGTACCTCAAACTTTATATTCGCTTGGGTGTCGGAAACGTTGGGTTGTCCCGACGAGCGCACATTGCGACTGCCTTTACCGCCAGTTTCCACCACCGTATAACCAGTCGCTCCGGATTCATCGATGATATTGGCGACCTTTTTAAGCAGAATCTTTTCCGTGATGATGACGAGCTTTTTGGCTGGCTTGGCCATGTTGGTTACCTCCTTACTTACGTACATTGATATTATATATTGAGTTGCTTGGTCTGCCGGGTCAAGGGAGCGCCGACAGACTGCAACTAGTCTGGGATTAGCTGCCGCCTATCGCCTGGGCAAGACCGAGGAAGAGCGGTATTGCCACGCCGATCGCAATGGGTGTACCGATGGCTGTGGATGCGCCGATATAGGCGGAGGGATTAGCCGACGGAATCCCGGCTCGCAACGTGGGGGGTCCTGAGATGTCTGAACTGGAGGCGGCAATGACGGACAGAACCACGACACCGCCAAGGCTGAATCCTGTTGCGTAGTGGGCAATCATACCGAGACCGAAGGCGATGAACCCATGCAGCAACGGTGCTATGAGGCTATACACGACGTACCACTGGGCCACCTTACGCAGTTCACCAATCCTTGACCAAGCCTCCATACCCATGACCAGCATCAAGATCGAAAGCAGTCCACGGAAGGCTGGGTCGTAGAAGCTTTTATAGACACTTTCCGGCTGAGTGAACAGTCCAAGAGCAAGGCCGAGCAACATTGCCGATAGGGCAGGCCCCCGGAGGCTTTCCTCCACGATCGGCCATATCTTGACCCGATCATCCGGAGACTGCTGCTTGCTGAGATACTCTTGCCGGGTGCTGGGATAATCCCCTGCTGCAACGGGCTGCTTGCCGAGATACTCGTCTGCTGCACTACGCTTCTTGTTTTTGAGATAAATGTTGGCTATCACAATCGCAGTTACGAGTGCTGGGATATCCATGAAGGGATAGAGTGCGCCAGCCCATGCCTCGTATACGATCTTTTGTTCGTCCAGTACCGTCAGGGCGGCGGCCATAGTAGAGCCACTGACAGCACCAAACAATCCCCCGGTCGCAATCGCATCCACGGTTTTGACCTTCGGCAGCTTGGCTAATGTATAGCGCGCGATGAATACAATGATAATCCCTACTACTACAGAAAACAGTACGGGTAACACCATCTCAGTCAGGTTGGAATTGCGGATCGCAATACCACCAGTCAGACCGATTTTGGTGAGCAGCATGAAGACGATGATCTTAGAAATCGACTCTGGAATTACCAGTTCGCTACCAAGGGCGGCAATTACCATACCACCAATCAGAAAGCTGAGTGTTGGGGACTGCAACTGCTTAACGAAGTCCATTAAAAAATTGGATAAAAAATCCACGAATACCTCCTTTCGGCTCCTCTAACGAAGAGCGATTATTGTGATAAATGAGCTTGAAAAATTAAGGATGAAGCGCTTCATCCCTACAGCACAGGTGTTACGCGAATACCTGCCGACAGGTTGTTCAGAGGTGGTCGCTCTCTGAACTGGGACCGAAGGTGTCGCGCTCTTGAAGTAATTCCTAGACCAAGGCCTATTAAGAAGAAAATTTCTATGTGCTTCAGTCTATCCTTAAATCTGCACAAATTTGCGATCGCTATACATGGATCTGCTAAGTAATTTCAAATTCAAATCATAAGTTTTCCTTTTAGTTTCAGAAAACCCATATATTTCTGGCCAATAGTAAATTGCGATCGCCTCCGGCGGGCGGAGCATCATCGCAGAATTTTCTCTATACACGGATATTGCACCGAGGACGGTATGGGATCAGCCAAATCGGAAGAGTTGTTTGGACACCACTCTTCTAGCAATGATTGAGCTAATCAATCGACACTTCGGGGGGAGTGGTTGCCGGGTCATAAGTCGTAGACGGACTGTGACTGGCGAGGTTAAACCACCCCACCGCCAGTAGTAGACCGAACCCACAGCCCAACAAAAAAGTCCAGGCGTGAGACGACTCAAGTACGCAGAGCAGGCGGCGATCGCGCCCATATACTTGCACTAGCCAGCCTTCGCTGGTGTTGTTAAATTTGGTCGGAAGTTTAGTTGAGTCAAACTTGTTCATTATCTCATTACCGTTTTAAGCAGGTTCTTTAGTTTTGATTATGTGTTTTCAAACCTTGTGGTTAGTTGCAATATTCATGGTCATTCATGCAACTGCTTAACGAAGTCCATTAAAAAATTGGACAAAAAATCCACGAATACCTCCTTCCACCTCCTCTAACGAAGAGCGATTATTGTGATAAGTGAGCTTAAAAAGTAAGGATGAAGCGCTTCATCCCTACAGCACAGGTGTTACGCGAATACCTGCCGACAAGGTGTTCAGAGGTGGTCGCTTTCTGAACTGGGACTGAAGGTGTCGCTGTCTTGGAGTAATTCCTAGACCTATTAAGAACAAAATTTCTATGTGCTTCAGTCTATCCTTAAATCTGCACAAATTTGCGATCGCCATACATGGATCTGCTAAGTAATTTCAAATTCAAATCATAAGTTTTCCTTTTACTTTTAGAAAACCCGTATATTTCTGGTCAATAGTAAATTGCAATCATAGGATTTTCTCTATACGTTGTTGTTATTAAGAAGGGCTTTCTATGACTGCACTTCCCAAATTGCGTTGGATGGCGCTGCCAATCACAGTCGGCTTGGGTGTCATTAATTTGTCTCCAGAACCCTCTTCCCTAGTACAGGTCGGCGGAAATAAACAGACCATTCAAAATCAATGAAAAGCCTAGAGGATAATATTTTTGACTTTTGATTTTTGACTTCACGGCGGTACTAGTACCCCCTGCAATCTGATTTTGAATGTTGGTCATAGCGCCAAAATATAAGTTTTTTTTATATAATGCTTCCGCTAATCTGAGTCAATATTTATCAACTGAATGTAGTTGATTCACTGATATTTGGCATAAACTTAAAAATATGGTTCAAAGCAAAATCATAGGGCTTGCCTTGAATTTTCATAACAAAACGCGTCAGGATGTAACCTACATCACCCAGAAAGCCAGCAAGCTCGTCATCGTCACGGAAAAGTTGCTGCTGAAACAGATCGCCAAGATCATCGACGAAGCTGGGGCTACCGGTTATTTAATTATTACCTTCCAGATTGACTACAGATTGAACAGGTGTAGCTGACGGAATCAACTCTAAGGCAGATTCCAGAGCCTGGGAACGACTTTCTACTTGATAAACTAGCGAAAAACGTTCCACAAGCTGTAACTTTTTGAGCCGGCTTTCTGTACGTCCCGTGGCTCCTACAAGAAACACATGACGATTTTTAGCCACAGCATCTTCTACCATTGTTTCAATAGCCAGTGCTGCGGTGACTCCTAATAATGAGACATCACTCATATCTAAAAGCAACACTGTATAATCCTTAACAATAGTCATGCGCTGAGAAATGACTTTTGCCGCCCCAAAGCTCATTGGACCGCCTAACTGAAACAATAAAATGCGACCTCTAGCCCTGGTAAGCAGATGCTGTTCTTCTAGAGTCAGTCTGAGTTCATTGGTGGGTTCTGTACTCGCCTTGACGCGATCGCTTTGTAAATCTGTTAAACTCTTAACTGTCAATAAGTTAGCCACAAACACCCCCACAGCAACTGCGGTAATTAAATCAACAAATACCGTCAATAACATCACCGCATACATCAAACCTGTTGCTTTGAAGGAAATTCGATGCGCTCGTTTGATAAATCCCCAGTCAATGATGTCAATTCCCACCTTCAGCAAAATTCCTGCAAGCACTGCGTGGGGAATCACTGTAGTTAAAGGACGCGCCCACAAGGTAATAATAAGCAGTACCAAAGCATGAAATATCCCGGATAAAGCAGTACGCCCTCCAGCTTGGACATTAGTCACCGTCCGCATGGTGGCTCCAGCACCGGGTAAACCCCCAAATAGCCCAGAGATACAGTTACCAATCCCTTGACCAATCAATTCTTTATCAGAATTATGCTGAGTACGGGTAATATTATCTGCTACCAGGGAAGTTAATAACGAGTCAATCGATCCCAACACCCCCAACATCAGCCCATAAACCACCATATCCTTGAAATCACTCCAGACAAATACTGGCATTCGTGGGGTGGGTAATCCTGTAGGAAAGGAGCCAATGCGACTAATATCACTATTATTTTCCAGGAATACTACTGATACCACTGTCCCCACTATTAATGCCAGTAAGGGGGCTGGGAGGATGCGGTTGAGCTTAGGTGGTGCAGTAAATACAATTACCAAGACCAGCAAACCCAGACCTAAAGCTGCTGGTTTGGGATCACTGAAGTAAACAGGTAATTGTCGCAATACACCCCACACCCCACCTATACTTTCGTAACCAAGAAAAGGGCTTATTTGCAACAGGATAATAATTATCCCAACTCCAGACATGAACCCGGAAATCACGGTGTAGGGCATGAGGGTGATGTATTGTCCTAGTCGCAGCACCCCAAAGAGAATTTGAAACAGACCGCCTAACATCACCACTGTAAAGGACATGGCTAGTCCAGTTTCTGGGTGTTTAGCAATCAGCATTGTGAAAACTGTGGTCACGACTACAGTCATGGGGCCTGTGGGGCCAGAAACTTGGCTGGGTGTACCACCGAAAAGAGCAGCAAAAAAACCGACAAAAATGGCACCATAGAGACCCGCAATCGCTCCAGCACCTGATGAAACACCAAAAGCTAATGCTAGCGGTAATGCCACAATTGCCGCAGTTAAGCCGCCAAACAGATCGCCCCGGAGATTTCTGAAATGTATTTTATTAACAAGTGTCATAACTTGAATGCTGGAATACGATTAGTTTTGATTATCTGTTTTTAAACCTTGTGGTTAGTTGCAATATTCATGGTCAGCCAAAACAATAAATAGTTAGCCCACATTAAATCTAAGTGAATTCGGGTATAACTTAGCTGCTATTAGAATACATGAAATGTTTTGTCTCAGCTTTACTGGATTTTGTGGCAGGCACATAATAGATAAAACTGTTCCCTGAGCAAGTAAGTTTGTTTTTTAAATTACATATCGCTAAATTTTCAACACTCAGAATTTCATCAATCCCATCTCGCATAAACCTTGGCGTAGTCGGTTAGCTTCTTCGGGGTTTTGTTGTTCGTAAAGCAGGATGGCGTTTTGAAAGGCTGTTAAACTCGCTGGAACATTGCCAACTTTTAGCTGTACTACCCCTAAATTTTGATAAGCTTGTGCATAGTTGGGATTACATCGGATGGCTTTTTGGTAACAGGCGATCGCATCGGTAAATAAACCCAAAGCTTTGAAGATCATTCCCAAGTTATAGTGTCCCATCACAAAATTTGGGTCAATTTTTAAAGTTGTTTCGTAAGCAATTTTTGCATTATTAATATCGCCAGATGCTTTAAGTAAGTTGCCTAAATTGTTGTATGAGCCTAATTTGAGCATCGGGTAAATTGGCAGCTTGATTGCAGCTTGATAATGAAATATAGCCTGTTGAGTGTTTTGTAAATGACTGTGAGCAATGCCTAAATGGTAGTGTAATTCGTACACAATTTCATAGTTTTCCTCTGCTGCCTTGACTCCCTGGCGAATGGAATTCCCGGACTGTTCTTGTCTGTTTATGTCGCTGTGACTGCCAGTAGCCTGGTTTAATCCTCTGTTGAGTAAATTCATCCCTTGGTCAATTTTGCCAATCTGCACATACAAAGCCCCTAACTTACTGCAAACATAGGGATCATCAGGATGGGTAGCCAGAAACGCTTCCATTGTGGTTTGGGCTTTGGCATATTTATTATTTTGAGCGATCGCAGTTTTCTGATATCCTTTATGTAGAATAGCTATCCCTTGTAAATAACCGATTTGCCAATGAGGTTCTTGGGTTAAAATTGCCGATACACTGTCATCCACTAAAGCATGATAGGGGCGTTGAAAGTGAATCTGGGGATGGTTGCGAAACAGCCGAGACACCAGAGAATAGGGAGATTGTTCCGCGCCAACTTCTTGACGTACTAGATTAATCAGAATATATTCGTCACTTTCAATTGCGGAGATCATTTGTGGCACAATACTTGGGGTGAGAGTTTCGTCAGCATCTAATACCAAAATCCAATCACCAGTCACATATTGTAGCGCCGCATTCCGGGCAGCACTGAAGTCATTACACCATTCAAAGTGATATAACTTCGCACCGAATTCTTGGGCAATATGAGGAGTGCGATCGCTTGACCCGGTATCTAGTATGATAATCTCATCTACCACACCTTTCACACTATTTAAACATTTAGGCAGTGTGGCTGCTTCATTTTTGACAATCATGCAGAGACTTAGTTTCATATCGCCGAAAAACTATGATTTCAGGTTAATGGGCTGATGTAACCGAATTTAATTATCTGCCAATTTCGGTCTTAGGTGATCATTAATAAATTTAGCAGTCATGTTATCTTTATCACTTTTAAATCAGGTTCACTGGTTATGGGTATAAAGATACTAACTGATTTCTAGAATTTTAACCCCAGAAAATATTATGCATTCCCTATATTAATTATTCGATTGCAGTACATTCATAACAGGAATATTATTAAATATATCGTTGTTAAATTTCCATCAATTCCCACTAAAACTCAAATCTAATATTTGATATACAAATGATAATTAAATTATTTTCAAATAAAATTCCCGACCTGTTAAAAAAGCCGAGAATCTGATTTGAGCAATTTAAAAATCAATTAAACTGCGATCATGGTAGACTTTTGAAGTCCTGTAATCTTCAAGTATATCTACTGCTTCTGCACTACCAGCAACCACCTAAAGCAACTTATCTACAGCAGCAGTGAATTGCTCATAAGGAGAAACTCCCACAATAGTTTCTGCTAATTCACCATCCTTGAACATTAAAACCGCCGGAATGCTACGCAGACCAAATTTTTTGAACACCGGCTTATTATTGTCAATATCTAGCTTGACGACTTGAGCGCGACCTTTGTATTCTTCCGCAAGTTGCTCCATTAACGGACTAACCAGACGACAGGGGCCACACCAAGTAGCAGTAAAATCAACTACAAGGACTTTTTCGTTACTTAAAAGAGCATCAAATTCACTTTCTTCAACATAAGCAACTGTGTCAGTAGACATTATTTTAATTCTCCAATCTAAAATTTCACTAAAAAGCTAACTCTAAAAACTATACTCCCTTCTGCGGGTCGGTAAACCATGATCTAGTTCTGGTTGAGCAACTTTTCACTAAAAAGCTGTGATTATTTTCGTAAATATTTTGATAAATGCCACAAAATCAAAACAGGATAACTTACTCACGGGTCATACATCTCAGCCATATAATAGACATAGATATTCCCCAATGGCCTGGTGACCCCCCAGTGGAATTTACCACCGTCGCTCAGATTCCACAGGATGGCTATTACTTACGGCGGTTCAGCTTAGGAGAACACAGTGCAACTCATATCAACGCACCGAACAGTTTTCATGATGATGGTGTGGGAATTGACCAATACTCGGCTGAGTCACTGGTTTTACCTGGGGTAGTGATCGATATCTGCGAAGCCGCAGCGGTAAATGCTGATTACGCCTTGACTATTGCCGATGTTCTCGCTTGGGAGAAAAAAAATGGGGAAATTGCTGTTGGTAGTTTAGTGCTACTGCATACTGGCTGGCAAGATAAATGGTTAGATAAAACGGCGTTTTTTAACCCAGATGCGTCAGGAATTATGCACTTTCCCGGTTTTGGCGATGATGCAACTCAGTTTCTCTTGAAGGAACGGCAAGTTGCTGGTTTAGGTATTGATACGCATGGGGTAGACCCTGGACAGGATAACAGTTTTACTATTAACAGTTTGGTTTTAGCACAGCAACGGATTGTTTTGGAAAATCTCACGAATTTGCAGCAGCTACCAGCTAAGGGTACTACTGTAATTATTGGTGTTTTGAGGTTGCGGGATGGTTCGGGTTGTCCTGTGGGGGTTTTGGCTTTAGTTCCATGACTTTTTCCGGCTGAGGACTGGGGATTTAATACAATCCAGAATCTCACCCCGAGTCCCTCTGCTCCTCCCAACAAGGGAGACGCTATGGGAAGGTAACAGCGCCCAAGTTGATAATCGGGAATAGAAAATTCATCGCTAAAATAGAGATACTACACCAAGATTAAGCAATATTTTGGCAATTCAACCATAAATAAACTGCAATATTTCATCAGTAATGAATATGTTTGTTTATCTGTGGTTTTTTGTCTATTTATGCGGATTTGAGCGAGAGTAATACCCAAAAAAAGGGAAGGTGTGATATGACAATTATCTTAGACCATACTATAGTCCCTGCACAAGATAAAGAAAAATCGGCACGCTTTTTTGCAGAGATTTTTGGACTAAAGCTTGATAGTCCGGTTGGTCATTTTGCTGCTGTGCGTGTCAATGACCAGTTAACCTTCGATTTTGCTGACAGAGAAGAATTTGAGTCTCACCATTATGCTTTTCATGTCAGTGATGAAGAATTTGATGCCATCTTTACACGCATCAAAGAAATAGGACTGGAATACAGTAGCGACCCTATGCATGAAAACACAGGCGAAATTAATCATAGAATGGGAGGTCGTGGTTTTTATTTCTATGACCTAGATGGTCATAATTTAGAATTATTGACTCGTGCTTAGTGATTTTCAAGGTTCATAAAATTGCAGAAGTAGCCTAAATTAATTAATCCAGACTACTTCTGCTACACCCCTTGCACAATAAAAAGATACCACTGACAAAAAATGTATGTCTGCCAAATTGCCAAATCACCGTGTTTTACTGAGTCAGCATTTGGGTAAAAAAACCGGATTTATTGGCAACAATTTCATTTAAAGTTGTAAATTTCAGTTGATTCACCAATTTTTGGGGAATGGTTGGCAATGCTACTAGATATCTATCTACAGAGTGTAGTATAATTTTATCTATTCTTGTACTGCCTAGACCAAGAATACGTCTCAAAACTCAGAAATTTGGTGGCTGTCTTATGTTAAGTCCTGTAGTTACACTCAGCATCTTCCAGAAACAACCCGATCCTCAAGTATTTTCTACAGGTCAAGTCATCTTTAAGGAAGGACAGCCAGGTGATTGTATGTTCGGGATTTTAGAAGGCGTGGTGGAAATATTAGTCAATGGTAAGACTGTAGAGATAATTGAGTCAGGTGAGGTCTTTGGGACTGGTATACTTGTAGGGATAAAAGGGAGAACTTATACTGCGATCGCTAAATCTGACTGCAAGCTAGCATATTTGGACGAGTCTGGGTTTCTGTTTGCGGTTCAGGAAACGCCTGTATTTGCTATCAAGGTAATGAAAAGTTATGCAGAACGTCTCAGTCGCTTGCAGCATAAGCTATAAAATTTCCGATAAATTTAAGTTACTGCGAATTCAGTATACTGTCTAATATCTCCGGCTTGGAAGGCTAAATTAGGTTTTTTTATCTCGCGCAAAGGCGCAAAGTCGCCAAGGAAGAGAAGTATCATGAAATATATATAGGCTAAATAGCAGGATAAATCATGAATGCTTACAAGACGTATATCACGATTGAAGACCCGAAACAGGTAGTTTTATCTGATTTACCTTTTCAAGCTGGAAAACGTGTGGAGATAATTGTTTTAGCTGAAAATAAACCTAAAGCTGCAATTAGTACAAAGTTGCGGAATTTATTTGATAAAACTCAGGCTATTCCTGGAATGGAAGAGATTACATATGAGGAAATAACAGCAGAAATAGAAGCCTATCGGCGTGGGGAATGAAGGTTATTATTGATACTAATGTTTTAGTTTCTGCTATTCTCAAGGGGAGAGAACTAAGGGATGTTATTCAATTTGCTCAAAATAAAATTCCAGAAATTCAACAAGAATTACATTTACAGCTTTTAGAAAAAAATCAAAATAATCAATTAAATGAATCAGATAGATTGTTATTGAAGTCGCTGCGAGTGAGTGCTGATTATTTAATGTTGAAAAAAGCCTATGCTTATGCACTTTTACAGTGGAAAGGCTATTCTCTGCCAGATTTTGAGCAATTAGTAGATTAATATAAAGTACTGACTGAGTAAGCACGAATTGCCGAGTCTACGGTTACAATTGTCATATCATGCTGTAATGCTTGGCAGATTAAAATTCTATCAAAAGGATCACGATGTAATAATGGCAGATTTACGAGTTGAGCAATACTTTGTTCATCTAGATTGAGACTGCTGATCAGGTGCTGCTGACGCTGTTTAGGAAGGTATATTTCCGGTGATTCTGGTAAGGGTAGTTTACCTAATTGATATTTAACGGTTGCTTCCCACACTGAAACACAACTTAAATATACGTCGTTGTTTAAATCACGAATGCTATTTTGTAAATGAATTGGTAATTTTTGATCACCACTAATAAACCATAAAAAAATATGGGTATCTAACAATAATTTCATTTACCCTCAAAACTATTTAAAACATCTTCAGGTAAGGGACTATCAAAATCATCTGGAACAATGAAATCTCCAGCACATAAGCCATAAGGCCTCATTTGTTCAGTAACTGGTTTAATTTCTGCAATAGGTTTACCAGCTTGGGTGATAATAATGCTTTGTCCTGCTGCTACTTGCTGAAGATAGCTGCTTAGATTCTGCTGAATTTCATCAATGGTTACAGTTAGCATAAGATGATTTTAAAGTTTTAAGTTACTGCAAATTCAGTATGTTGCCTGATATCTGCTGGTTGAAAGGCGAGAACAATATGATGTTTAGGAATACCAGCGTTAACCAGTTCGTTGGCTATTCCGTATTCTGTACCGTCTCTTTGAATCCAGATTTTGTCGTTGATAATGTCAAGATGAACTAAGCAACCATGTACCCGTTGATTATTTTCCCAGCCTAGCGTTAGTAGTAGGTAATGGTTGAGGGTTTGGTCAATAATTAGTTGTCTTTCTAGTTCTCCGTAAGCGTAGGGGAGTTGGGCGTATTCAGTTAATATTTTTTGAATGATTTGGCGATAATTATCTAAGGTATCCATTGCAGCACCACTTCTTTTTTTGAGTCAAAGACAAGTAAACAAAGGCGTTGATTTTCTAATAATATTTTACCAACTGGTTCTTGAAATAGTTCTGAGTAGGTTTCTTGACGAATAGCGAGATATAAGCGACGCTCAGGTTCTAAGCGATTGAGAATATCGTAATATAAGATATATTGCCCTAAAGCGTTTTCTAGGTCTGTCACTGGAGACGCACCTATAAAGCTTTTAATTTCGACTGCTATTTTATGTCCGGTTTTTTCGGCGGCTATGAGTTTTTCTGCACCTAAGTCTATATATAAATCTCTTGTACCCCATTTGAGAACAAATGGATCTTTGGTGATTTGCCAATTATCTTTTTCTAGGGAATTTCTAACGGTATTATGGTAAATGTCTTTAGCTGGCATTTGGGTAAGTATATCTTGCAATATATAGTATATTAATTTGGGAAATTACAGTTATACTAAAAATTAAGTAATTATTACAAAAGTTATGAGTACCCAAACTAATACTCCTCCTGGTGTTGATTATGCACCCCTGGAATTACAAGGGGAATTAATCGCTATGCAGCAATTAATGATTGAGGAATTATTACCTATTGCTCAAAGCAAAATTACAGAAAGTCAACAAGAACTGCATTTACAGCTTTTAGAAAAAAATCAAAATAATCAATTAAATGACTCAGATAGATTGTTATTGAAGTCGCTCCGAGTGAGTGCTGATTATTTAATGTTGAAAAAAGCCTATGCTTATGCACTTTTACAGTGGAAAGGCTATTCTCTGCCAGATTTTGAGCAATTAGTAGATTAATATAAAATATTTACTGAGTAAGCACGAATTGCCGAGTCTACGGTTACAATTGTCATATCATGCTGTAATGCTTGGCAAATTAAAATTCTATCAAAAGGATCACGATGTAATAATGGCAGATTTACGAGTTGAGCAATACTTTGTTCATCTAGATTGAGACTGCTGATCAGGTGCTGTTGACGCTGTTTAGGAAGGTATATTTCCGGAGATTCTGGTAAGGGTAGTTTACCTAATTGATATTTAACGGTTGCTTCCCACACGGAAATGCAACTTAAATATACCTCGTTGTTTAAATCACGAATGCTATTTTGTAAATGAATTGGTAATTTTTGATCGCCACTAATAAACCATAAAAAAATATGGGTATCTAGTAATAGTTTCATTTACCCTCAAAACTATTCAAAATATCTTCAGGTAAGGGACTATCAAAATCATCTGGAACAATGAAATCTCCAGCACATAAGCCATAAGGCCTCATTTGTTGAATAATAGGGGAAACTGGTTTAATTTCTGCAATAGGTTTACCAGCTTGGGTGATAATAATGCTTTGTCCTGCTGCTACTTGGTGAAGATAGCTGGTTAGATTTTCCTGAATTTCATCAATGGTTACAGTTAGCATGAGATGATTGTATAGTAATATTTCTAGTATATCGAAAAGCCCTGGCGATATATATCAAGTACATCAAGAAGTCCTGACGATATATATCAAGTATATCAAGAAGTCCTGACGATATATATCAAGAAGCCCTGGCGATTAGAAATCGCGGCTACAGAAACGAAGTCCACCTTCGTGGACTAAATTCCAAGTCTTGTATTTGTTTAAGTTCATCCAAATGAATCTCAGTTTTGTTTCTTTGAAAGCAGGTGCTTTTTTAGAAAAAATTGGGTATATTGTATTTACAGAAAAAAAGCTAATTCAATTAGATTGAGTCAATGGAATTGATTACCCATCTCGCCAATATATGAGAAATAAAAAACGATGCCGAATTTAATAATCAAAACATTGTATGAATTTTTATCGGAAAAAGGCGAAGTTATTTTAAGAGAATGGACAACTACTGTACCATTAGGTTTTTTATGCTTTTTATTGGGAGTAATTATAATGTTTTTGTGGAATAAGCAAAGAATGGCTATATTGACGGCTCAAACTAACTTTGCGGAAAAGCAATTATTAGAAAAAACAGAATTAGTACAAAGTTACGAATCAGAATTGAAACAATTGAAGGAAAAAAATGATAATTTCCAAGCTAGAGAACAAACCCTTAATTTAAAAGAATTTTCTCTTGATTTAGTCAATAAATTAAAGCAATTTCATAAAGAGATACAAGAAGAAGAAAATCTCTTATCTTTAAACAAAAAGAATCAAAGTGAAGATGAATATTTCAGTTCATTATATAGTTTTCGTCACCGTAAAAGTAAAGAATACCGACATAGTTTAAAATATGAAGTCAGAAAGGTTAGATGTTTTTTATTAAAACAATCAAACAAAATTACACAAATTGAGGATTGTAAAGATTCTCTGGAGCAAGAAATACTTGACACAAATGATGATTTAACAAAAATTTGTGCAATTAAAACTGAAATAGAAATACTTGCTAGATGCTTGTGAAAATAAATTTTACAAAATACGGCATGAGATATCTAAAAAGTTATATACGCTTGCCAATAGGTCTAAGTTAGAAGTTTAAACTTGAATGCTCTTTATAAAATAGAGGAAAATACTTATGTTAGTAATCACTAATTATCCAAGGGATTGGCAATACAAAACCGTTATATCACATCCAGCAGATACACCTGCTATATGGGTTTATGGAATTTCTATTACACCTGATGGTAAAAAACTTGTAAATGCTTATGGCGGTGGAGTATTTATTTGGGATTTAAAGACAGGAAAATTAGACCATTTTCTTGATGAACATTCAAAATGTGTTTTCAATTTAGCAATTAGCCCTAATGGGCAAAATTTGGCTAGTGGTAGTTTAGATAAAACAGTTAAAATTTGGAACTTACATACTGGTGAATTAATCAGCACTCTTGCTAAACGAGCAGATCCAATCAATTGTGTCGCTTTTAGTCATGATGGAAAAATTCTTGCTTGTGGCGGAACTAATAAATATAAGAATGCTGAAGGTAAAACTACCACAACTTATTTGTGGAATCCAGAAACAGAAGAATTAATAGGTACACTTACTGGACATTATCTAAGAGTTCAGTGTATTGCTTTTTCTCCAAATAATCAGATTATTGTCACTGGTAGTTACGACAAAACAATCAAAGTGTGGGATATAAATACACAAGAATTACTCTACACCCTTACAGGACATTTATCATATGTTGGTCATTTACTAATTCTTCCTGATTGTCAGACTTTAATTAGTAGTGGTGGAGGCGGAATAAAATTTTGGAACTTAACAACCGGAAAATTACTCAGCGCTTTATCTGAAGATTCAGAATATATTCGTTCTTTCGCTATAAATCATAATTATCAAATACTTGCAAGTACTAATAGTCCTCATATCAAAATCTGGAATTTACAGACAAAAGAATTAATCCATACTTTAGAATTTTCATGGGCAATTAGTATTACTTTTAGTCCTGATGGTAAATTACTTGCAAGTGGTAATGCGTTGGGTGAAATACGTGTTTGGGAAATCCCTGATGATTTTCTGATAAAAATACAACAAAAAAATGTGTTATCAGAGATTGTTAATACAGAAATTAATTTAGAAAAAAATGGATATTTCAACCCAGAAAATTTAGAAGATGCAAGAAAGCGGGTAATTACATCTATTGTGCGTCGTCAGGGACAGTCTACATTTCGCAAAACTCTGATACAAGTTTACAATTGCAAATGTGTCATAACAGGTTGTAATGCAGAACAAGTTTTAGAAGCTGCTCATATCATTCCTTATCTTGGTTCTGATACTAACCATCCAACAAATGGGCTACTTTTAAGAGCAGATATTCATACACTATTTGATTTGTACCTAATTGCAATCAATCCAGATAAAATGACTGTAGAAATATCAAATCATTTAAAGAATACTTCCTATGGTGATTTAGCTGGAAATCCTATACTAATTCCGCAAAATGAAGATTATAAACCCAATAAACAAGCTCTTGAAAAACATTACCAAATTTTTTATGAAAAACAAAATTGTTTATACAATACAAAAATCTAAACTGATGCAAAACCAGTAAACTGTCTGACATGAGGCGCTCTAAAACCTAAAACTATATCCGTTTTTGGTACTCCTAACTCTACTAACTCATTAGCAATTCCTTCCTCAGTCAAATCGCGCTGAATCCAAATTTTGCCATCTTTAATATCCACGTGAATAACAGAACCATAAGCCCGTTTTTCATCTTCCCATCCTACATGAACTACAAGATAGCGATTTCTTTGACAATCGAAAATTAACTCTTTTTCTGTTCCTTCAGAGAAATGATTTTCTGTATGTCTTCCTAAAACAGTTTGGACTAATTCTGAGTAATTCATTCCTTCCATAAAACAATCTCCTGTTTCTTAGTTTCAAATATGAGCAACTTTAACTGATGTTCAGAAATTACTTCTTGAATAAACGGAATTATAAAAAACTCTGTATATATTTCATAACTAATTGCTAAATATAAAACACGCTCAGGTTGTTTTTTTCTCAAAACAGAACGGTAATTAAGTGTTTGTCCTAAAGCCGTATGAAATTCACTTATGTCTGATTTACCTAGAAAAGATTTGACTTCAACTGCTATCTTTTGCCCCTCTTTTTCAGCAGCTAAAAGCCTTTCTGCTCCCAAATCAATATAAAATTCAATCCCGTCTATTGTCATAGACAAAGGATCATGAGTTATAGACCAACTATCTTTTTCTAAAGCTACACGAACTGCGTCATGAAAGATATCTTTCGCTGGCATGGAAAGTTAAAATAATATTTTCTATATTATCACACCTATCCTTGTACGTAAGCTAAGTAAGTAGGTGCTAAAATCGACAAAACCTTTGCGATTGCTTCATTTCACTTCGTTCCATTCGCAATGACATACATTCAGATTTTTACACCGGCCTACTTATTCCCCTCTCTCTGCGCCTCTGCGCCTCTGCGTGAAACCCAAAAAAAAGGGATAAGCTCAAAAGCCTATCCCCAAAAAATCAATTAATCAACAAAGATTAGGTTCCAGAAGTCCAGGAATTGATGTACTCGATTTGGTCTGCTGTCAGAGTATCAATGTGAATACCCATAGCTTCCAACTTCAAACGAGCAATTTCTTGATCAACTTCCACAGGAATAGAGTGTAAACCGGGTGACAATTTACCTTTATTCTTCACCAGGTATTCAACAGCCAACGCTTGGTTAGCAAAACTCATGTCCATAACTGCGCTGGGGTGTCCTTCAGCAGCAGCTAAGTTAATCAAACGTCCTTGTCCTAAAACCACAACTGACTTACCACTGGTCAATTTGTACTCTTCAGTGAAAGGACGGACTTCCTTAACTTCCTTCGCTTTAGAAGCTAAGTATTTTAAATCAAGTTCCAAATCAAAGTGACCGGAGTTACAAACGATCGCACCATCTTTCATGACATCGAAGTGTTCACCACGAACGACGTGCTTGTTACCTGTCACAGTAATAAAGATATCACCATAGGTGGCAGCTTCCTCCATTGGTAGGACGCGGAAACCATCCATAACGGCTTCAATTGCTTTGATGGGGTCGATTTCGGTAACGATGACGTTTGCACCCATGCCACGGGCGCGCAATGCAGTACCTTTACCACACCAGCCATAACCCACAACGACGATATTCTTACCAGCTAACAAAATATTGGTAGCGCGGATAATCCCATCTAGGGTTGATTGACCAGTACCATAGCGGTTATCAAAGAAGTGCTTGGTGTCTGCGTCGTTAACGTTGACTGCGGGGAAGGTGAGAACGCCATCTTTGAACATGGCGCGTAAACGGACAATACCTGTGGTGGTTTCTTCCGTTGTCCCAATCAAATCAGCAATTTGATGTTGACGGTGTTGAACTAAATCTGCTACCACGTCGCTACCGTCATCAATAATGATGTTGGGGCGGTGATCTAAGGCTATTTGTACGTGGCGGTTATAGGTGGCGTTGTCTTCGCCTTTTTGGGCAAAAACAGGAATTTCGTGATCAACAACAAGACTTGCGGCTACGTCATCTTGAGTTGATAAAGGGTTACTAGCAATCAATACAGCATCAGCACCACCGGCTTTAAGAGCGATCGCCAAATGTGCTGTTTCTGTGGTTACGTGGGCGCAAGCTACAAGGCGAATTCCAGCGAAGGGCTTTTCTTTCTCAAAGCGATCGCGGATTTGCTTCAATACGGGCATTTCCCGTCCAGCCCACTCAATGCGTTGTCTTCCCAAGGGAGCTAGGGCGAGGTCTTTAACCTCGTGCTTTAATCGGGGAGAAGTTGCAGTCATCAAAAATTTCCTCAGAAAAATAAAAAAGTTACGTAAAAATTACGCACCTTACTAGGGTATTGTACAACTGGTGATTTTGCATTGTATTCACCAAGAAGCTTGTTAATTGTACTCTTTTCTAGCTTGACCTGGCAGAGCTTTCAGGTTAACTTCATTCCTGATTTTTCTTTTTTGACCTAATTTTTGCTAAGAATATGATCAGGGCTAATCTATCTGTTACCCAGAGCGGATGAGGTAAACTGTCATCTATCAAAAGTTAGAAAGATTCCCTCAATTTAAATACTTTACTTTAGATAGGTACATTTACACAAGCCAGTCTTGGAGGATGACTCTGGAAGTAGCCGATGGTAAATTTTAAGGAGGTATTTGAGTGCGCTGTGAATTTTTGGCGATCGCCAAGGAAGTCCTGTTGTCCAATTTTGCTTCTATAAAGCAGAGACAGGCATTATTAGACGAAAATTGCCTTGGTAATAGCCAAAATGCTGCAAAGCAGATGCCAGGTTTGGATGTATCTAATCAAGCCGGACACCCACCGATAAGGCGGATATCACCCAAAGGGATTTTAGGTAGAGGTGTGATGCTAACAATGGCCAGTTCAATGGCTATAGCTGTTGTTTCTATCCCAAAAGCTTCAGCTCAGATTCCCATGTTGCCTTTCCTACAATCTCCTAATGGTGGAAGTAGCGAAGCCGATAACAGAACTGTTTCTGAGTGGATTTATGTGGACGGCTACGAAGTATTTCAGATAGCAGGAACAAGAAGCAATTTGTCGGAACGTTCCCGAAGTATTCAACAAAGTTTAAATCTCATCCGCCAAAGTTACTTAAGTTCATCTGAACGAGAAATTAAGATTGAAACCCGGACACAAAATGGATTACCAGTAATTTATGTGAATGGTCAATACCTGATGACCGTGACGACCGAAGATGCCAATCTGCGAAGACAAGATCCAGCTGTATCGGCAATTGAAATTACTGAACAATTGAAAAGAGCCTTGCAACGATCTAGCAGGGAGAGAACTACTGATATTTTAATCAGACAAGCTCAAGTGGCTGGGGGTATTGGACTGTTAATGGTTGTGTTGAGTGGGGGAGTATATTATTTAGAACGCCGTTCAAAACAAAAGTCAACACACCCCATCCTCCCGATTGCAGATGATGCCCAACAGCTGACAACTAAACTCAATCAACAGCAAGATAAAGATATTAAGGAAGTCAAAAAAAGACTGTTTCAATTAACTCAAGCCGGAATTTGGGGATCTGGAATTGTTTTCATTTTGGGTCTATTTCCTTATACGCGAGCATTTCAAGTGGGGATTCTCTCAGTTGCCCAGATTCCTTTGAGATTGGGTATTGTGATCCTCGGCGTTTACGTAGCAATTCGTTTCACCTATGCTCTGATTGACCGCTTCACCTCTACTCTAATTAGCAGTGGTGTTTTATTAAACTCAGAAGCGAATAAACGGATGCAACTGCGAGTTTCGACATTTTCAGGTGTGTCTAAAAGTATCACTACTGGTATTTTGTTGGCAGTTGGTACTTTACTATCCCTGGTTGCTTTGGGTATAGATATTGTGCCTTTATTAGCAGGTGCTGGTTTAATTGGTGTGGCATTATCTCTGGCTTCCCAAAGTTTAATCAAAGATGCCATTAACGGCTTCCTGGTAATCGTCGAAGATCAATATGCTTTAGGCGATGTGATCGCTGTGGGAGATGTGGGAGGCTTAGTAGAAACTCTCAATCTGCGGATTACTCAGTTGCGGGATGCTGAAGGGCGTTTGATTACGATTCCCAATAGTGAAATTAAAGTTGTGGCCAATCTTTCTAGCCGTTGGTCACGGGCTGATTTAACGATTCCAGTTGCTTACCAAAATAACATTGATGATGCTTTGAAGTTGCTTCAACAGGTAGGCTTGGAGATGAATCAAGATCCGCTCTGGAAACGTCTGATCATCGCACCACCTGAAGTTCTGGGAATAGATAACTTTGGCGATCGCGGTTTGATGATTCGTGTCTGGATTAAGACATTACCCCTCAAGCAATGGGATGTGGGGCGAGAGTTTCGCCGTCGCTTGAAAATCACCTTTGATCAGGCCGGATTCTCTATTCCTGTACCTCAACAAGGTATTTGGTTAAATGAAGGTCAATCGCTGCACTCGGAAGTTAATGGCAAATCGGAAAATAATTCGTAATTGATAATTCGTAATTCGTAGTTGCAATCAGTGAGTATTTGTACCTGCCATTAATTTCAAACCACCAAATCTACGATTTAGGTCGGGCTTCTACCCTCTGAATTACGAATTACGAATTACGAATTAGTAATTATTCCATGACCAGCAAATAGCCTCTTGTCATGCTAGAACAATTGTACTATAATAGGTTATAGCGCTCACAAAGCCTAGTGAAGAGTAAAACGGCTCTACCAAAGAGTTCTGGAAGATGGATATAAGGGTTAGTTCAATGATGAAGCATTATATTCTCAACCTCAATCCGACTGCCAAGCATGAATGGGATCGATGTATTTTACGTGACCCACTGACTGCAAAACGTCCGGACATTGCTAAATTAATCGCTGAAGCTGTTGGTACTGACACTGGTAGTTATTTAGTGAGTGTGAATATTGAAGTCCAAGTTTTAGAACAAGCTGCCGTATCTCAATCTGAACAACTCTCACTGCCATTCTCAGAAGTAAATATCCCGTCACAATTGCGAGAAGCGGCGTAAGAGTTGGGGAGTCGGGAGTATTTTTTTATGAGGAAGATGATTTGATGCTGGAACTAAGTCATTATCCCACTGCGATCGCGCAAGCTGCCCAACAGGTGAATGAAGTAGATTCCCAGTTGATGGCGGTGCAGCAGCAGATTGACCGATTTGAAGGTAATGCCGATCGCGCTGCTGCTTTTGATATGGATTTGAAAAATGATGCCCAACGCAAAGCCCGTCGCTTTGAAGTTTTGCTGGTGAATCAAGAATATCAAAAGGCTATGGATACTCAGATTCGCTTAACTGTGGCCAAAGCCAATGCGATCGCTCAGTTAGAATATCTGCGTAACCAGTTCAGTGTAGCTAAATTAGAAGCAAGATTAGCGATCGCGCATCAACTTACTGATTTTGAATCTCGTGAATTAGTCGGTTTGTAGTCATCTCTTAAATTTGTTCACTGATAACTGATTTAATAGTTGAGCAATTTGCTGATTAATCGCTACTATATCAAAACGCTGACCTGCGATCGCTTTGGCATGATTAGCTATGGTTGCAGTGATTTCGGTTTCTGCAACACAAGTATTAATCACCTGTGCCAATTCCGTAATTTCTCCAGGTGTCACCAAATAACCATTAACACCGTGTTCCACTAATTCCATTGCGCCCCCAGCCTTAGCGGCTACTACAGGCGTACCGCATAGCATCGCCTCCACAATCACTCTCCCAAAAGGTTCTGGGGCTGTTGAGGTGTGTGCTACCAAGTCACAAGCTGCCATTAACTGGGGAACATCTGCCCGAAATCCTAAAAATTTGACGCGGTTTTCTAATTTCAAGCTGGTAACTTGTTCATGCAATTGTTGGACATAATCTTGTTCGCCAAACAGGGCATCACCAACCAAAATTACTGTCACTTCTGGCGGACATTCAGACAAAGCCGCAATTAAAATATGCTGCCCTTTCCAAGGTGCAAGTCGGCTGAAGTGTCCAACGACAAACTTTCCTTCTAGCCCTAACTGTTGCTGTAATTGTTTAACTTCAGATGCAGCAGATTGATAATTTTGGCAATCAAAACCATTATAAACAATTTCCGTGAGTTTGGCGTTTCCTCCTGCTTGGATAAACGCTGTTTGAGTAGCTTGAGAATTAGCAATTACTAATGAAGCAAAACGATTTGCTAAAGTAACGGCAATCCGCAAATTAGTTTGGCTAAAGTGTTGTGAACAAAGAATATCATGTAAGTGATAAACCAAGGGACGACGGGCTAAAAAGCTCGCCAGTGCGCCAATAACTAAAGCTTTTTGGGTATTGGCGTAGATCAGATCATATTCTTTAGCTGTTTGTACCACCTTGGCTAATAGTGGGGCAAGTTGTCCGATACTCGCCAAAGATTGCAACAAATTGCTTTGTTTGCGAACTTGAATTGCTTGAGTTGCGAAAACTTCAACCGGGATATGATGCTGCTGTAGTAACTTTCTAAAATCACCATCTGCAAACAAACCTACCAAAGCGCGATCGCCATAAGGTTTAGCAATATCTATTAAACACAATTCAGCACCACCAGGTTTACCGCTTTGGTCTAAAAACAGAATTTTCATATATTATAATTTTTGTGGTGTAATCTACAATCAATTATTTCGCAGCAATATCAAGCCAAGAGAACCTGCCGCACTTGCTGAGTTATATGTTGCCAATCAAAATTAGTCACTGCATACTCACGACAGGCTGATCGGGAAGGAATTGATAAATTACCCAAAAGTATCTGTGCTAATTTTTCTGCAATAGCTGGAGCCTCGGCAGAATCACTAATTAAATCTGGGGAAAATGATGATAAAATTTCTGGCATTCCCCCGATTGGGGTACATAAAACTGGAGTTCCACAAGCTAAAGATTCGATAATTGCTAATCCAAACCCTTCAAAAGATTGGCTGGGCATGATTGTTAATTCAGCAGCTTGGTAAGCTAGGGGTAATTGGGCATCAGGGAGAAAACCTAAAAATTTCACGTTGTCTTTTAAGCCTAATTCTGCAACCTGTTGTTGTAGTGTAGCTTGCATATGACCACGACCGGCGATCGCCAGCCAAACATCAGGAACTTGGGGCTTAATCATCACCAGCGCCTGTAGTAATTTGTCAATTCCAACTCGCTGGACTAAGCGACGGGATGTAAAGAGGATGCGGCGATTTTCCGGCCAGTCTAGCTGCTGACGGGCGGATTGGCGTGATAAGTTGCCTTGAAACCAATTAATATTCACTCCCCCAGGGATAATATGAATTTTGCTCCAAGGTATTTGATACTGTTGATGTAAAATATTACCGAATGCTTTACTGAGAACAATAAAGCGATCGCAACGATTATAGGTGCTTTGTTCGATTAACCGTCGCTTGAGAAAAAGAGCGAGTTGATGATTAACAGTTTCCTGCTGACTTTCAGCAGCCCAAGGGCCATGAAAGTTAAAAGTGATGGGTACACCTTTGGGCAGAAGATCCAAAATCGGAAAGCTATATAGTGCAAAATGCAGATTAATTGCATCTGGTTTGCTGACTCGTGTTTTCTGAAATTTGTGACGAATAGATACAAGTCTTTGCCAAATTGCCTGATTTGGATCAGCCAAATTCGTCAGCTTCATTGGCACATTTAATTCAGTTTCTGGTAAACCAACTCCACATAGTTCTATTTTGTCTTCATTGGCTGCTAATTGATGAGTTAGTTCATAAATATACCTTTCTAATCCGCCGGGAGTTTTGGGAAACCAGCCGATTCCCAATGTAAGAATCGATGCCGATGTTGAATTAAAATGTTCTTTTTTACCTTCCACCTACTTAGCTCCTATAATTTCTTGATGGTGCATATATTTACTTTTATTCCCTGCAAAATCACTGCTGTGTAAACACCCATTTTCGGTGATAGCTGGCGTGGTGTAGCCATAGATGCAGATTATTTTGACTCCTCTTGATCAGGGGAGAAGCCGCAGGCGGTGGGGTTCTTTCTATGGGTCTTCATATGCAAATAGTATAAGTCAGGAGTAAATTAGTGAATGCTGCTACTACTTATATCCTGCCATTATCTATAAAATCAGTAATTTTCACGTCACCCTCTGTAGAGATTTCAATCAAACACTAATTTATCAACTATTTCGATTACCCGCTCAATACCTGTATGTGATTTGGGGAATTATTGAAATTAGTTCCTCGTGAACCCAGTTAAAGTTTTGGGGAAATTTTCTCTAGTTTTCTTCGCTGAAAAGTAAATATTAATACATTTACAATAAATTTATATTATGTGTTTTTTTGGTGAATTTTTGGTGAATATGAAATTTTTATTCCCTATAATTTGTTATTAAATGTGTAAGTCAATAGCAAAGGTGAAAATCCATGCAAATAGATATCACAGTCCTGACAAAAGTAAATGTCTAAAATCTACAGGGGAGGATTTGAGGATTGTTAATCTTTGACTATTGGCGTTTACTGGAAAATTCATCTCATACACATTTGAACTTGTAGCAAAAAATATAGCTAGTTTTTTCAGGATAGAAATTTGGCGCAGTTACTGACAAAAAAATGGGGGAAGTTTTATGTATTTTATTTTACTTAAAACTCATTTTTTTGCTGTTTATTTGTATTTAATCTCAGTCACTGAATGCCATGAATCATAACGGCTAAAAATAAGATGCGAACTAGAATAACACAGCAGTTTGGCGAAATTTACCAAAAGTTTAATCAATACATCAAGAGGCTAACACGAAATAGGAATTTTCAGAGGTTAAAATTTGTCAATTTTGTGCTGATTATAGCTATAGGCGTAATTTTTACGGCTCTTGGGGTTTCCAATGATGGGGCTAACAGTAAAACAGCCCCACCCACATATCAAACCTCTTGGATTGGTAATACATTTGGTGGTGGAGAAAAGTGGGTACAAAATAACATTGAGGGTATGTATGTTGCACCCAATGGCACAGTTTATACTAATAGCATCTGGGACGAAGCTGGCAGAGAAGCCGGAATATATCAAGATGGCAATGTGATTGGTAAATTGAGTGATACCCACGGCTGGAGTCGGACTGGGGGAGAAGCTGTAACGGCAAATAATAAATATGTTTATATTGCCATGCGCCAAGGTGCGGTGAACAGAAAAGACCAAGACTATCCCTCGGAAGGCACAAATTGGTATTGCGTCAGACGCTATAACTTAGCTGGGAAAGCTGCACCCTTTGCTGAAGGACGTGGTTGGGATAAAAGTATGTTAATTGTCAGTAACAACAGTGCAGTTACTGGATTAGCTACGCGGGGAAATGAGTTATATGTCAGTGATGCTGCTGCTAATCGCCTGCGTGTGTACAACACTGAAACCATGAAGGAACTACGCAGCTTTAGTGTTGCGAATCCAAGGGGGATAACTGTTGATAAACAAGGAACTTTGTGGATTATTCAAGGCAAAAATGCCAGTAATTCTGCGAAGATTCTGCATTATTCCCCGGAAGGAAAGCAATTACCCCAAGAGATCACTAATATTGTCGAACCAAGTGCGATCGCAATTGATCGTCAAGACAGACTTTTAATCGCGGAAAATGGCCCTCGTCAGCAAGTGCTGATTTACCAAATTAAAAATCAGCCAGTACAGGTGAGTACTTTTGGTAGTCAGGGGGGAATTTATGGCGGTGTGGCTGGTGAAGTCAAAGATTTGAAACTTTACGGTTTGACTGGAGTCGGTACAGATGACGCAGGAAATATCTATGTAAATAGTAATGGTTTCAATAAATCAGGCACAGATTTACGCAAGTTTTCATCATCGGGAAAGCTGGTATGGCGATTATTGGGCTTGATCTTTGTGGATAACGCTGATGCTGATCCCCAGGGTGATGGAGTCAATTTATATACCAAACAAGAACAATTTTTGATGGATTATCAAAAGCCGGCTGGTAAGCAATGGACTTACCAAGCCTACACATTAAATCCTTTCAAATATCCGCAAGATCCACGTTTGAATACATCGCCGGATGCTACCTGGGTGCGCCGCATCCAAGGGAAACCCTTTGTTTTCCTGAGTGATATGTATGAAAGCTTTCTGCAAATTTATCGCTTCAATCCCGAAACAGACGGCAAAATTGCGATTCCGGCGGGAATGTTTGTGGGGACTCATGGTAGTGGGGGAAAATCAATGCGGGGAGATTGGCCGCCGCAGCAACCAGAAGCCGGAGAATGGATTTGGCGCGATCGCAACAAAAACGGTAAATTTGACAAAGGTGAATACGATACCAGCAAAGATTATCCTTACATCGGCGGATGGTGGGTAGATACTAAAGGAGATGTCTGGAAAACCTTGCGAACCAAAGACGGTATCCGACACTATCCTTTGCAGGGACTAGATGATCATGGTAACCCCATCTACACCTATAGTTCCATGCAAAAGCACAAAACCCCCAGCCTATTTAGCGATTTGCGGCGGATTGAGTATTTGCCTGAAACCGATACGATGTATTTATCAGGCTTTACACAGGATCATCCAGCCGTTGGTGATGACACCAAAGTTGTGGGATCTGAGATTGTGCGTTTCGACAATTGGAGTCGGGGAAACAGCACACCCCGTTGGCGCATAGTAGTTCCCCACGATACCACTGGTAAACGCGAAGTTTCCACCGCAGCGATGAGTATAGCCGGAGATTATGTTTTTGCCGTGACTGTAAAAACAGCAGAAGTATATATCTATAATGCCAAAACAGGGGATTTGGTCAAAAAATTAACACCAGGCCCAGAAGTTGCAAAAGAAAGTGGCTGGGTTGATATTCCCTATGGGATTCGGGCTATGCGGCGGTCTAATGGCGAGTATCTCGTATTTGTAGAAGAAAATGCTAAAGCCAAAGTGATTGTGTATCGCCTGAAGCTATAAGCATTCGCACAGAGTTAATCTTGCCTTCTTGAGTATAGCAACCGCCAAGGAGGTTAAGACATCAACAGATAATCAAACTTAGGCAGCAAAAGAGTTTTAACCCACTCCCCCGGTTACTGAGCGCAGTCGAAGTAACTCCCCAGCTATACATAAATAATCAAAGCCGGGTTTGTGTCTGTTCTCTAGCAGCCCGGTGTTTTTATGTCTTTTTTTTCTCTGTTTACTCTGTGGTTAATAAAACAATTTATCTACACAATTTTATCAAATAAAACAACCTCATTTAGCAATAAAAATTTAGTCATGATTCGGCAAATTGAGACATTAGTTTATATTTCAATTTTGCCTTTTACCAAAAAAATAAATTCTTTCAATTAAAAGCAGCAATAATTAAATTACGGTAATGTAACAGGAAAGAACATTATTTCCATTAAATCAAACAAAAAATCACAGGAACTCTGATTTCAGAGATAATAAATGAACATAATTTGAGGAAACCAACTTGCTAACTCGATGTAATTAGGTTGTTTTTTATAAATAACTAAGTAGTTATGACAGTGAAAACTCATCTTCAACGTTTACAAAAACTATTTCCTCACCCCTGGCTAGAGCAATTACAATATATCCACTCTAGTTTATTGTGTAGATGGATTTTGCTTCGTGGCAGTCAGCCTTTAGCATTTAACCAAAAACCAGCAATGGTGTTTTCTCCTCATCAAGATGATGAAACCTTGGGCTGTGGGGGAATGATTGCTCATAAGCGTGAACAGGGAATACCAGTGATAGTTGTGTTTCTGACAGATGGACAGGGATCAGGTGGTTCAGTGGCAAATACTCAAAACAATATCGTCCAAATTCGCCAACAAGAAGCAATAGAAGCATTAGGAATTTTAGGTGTAGAAGCCTCAGAAATTCATTTTTTAGCCAAACTAGATGGGAGTTTGCAAAATTTAAAAAATGATGATAAACAACAGATAATTTCCCATGTAGCTGAACTGATTCGATATTATCAACCAGAAGAAATTTATGTCCCTCACAGAAAAGATTGTCATCAAGATCATGAAGCTACATATGAATTAGTTAAAGCAGCCATGTCTGACAAAAAGCTGATCCGGGTCTACGCACAAAATAATCTTACAGTTGAATTACTACAATATCCCATCTGGTTATTCTGGAGAGCGCCGCTATTTATTCTACTCAAGTTACAGGATATAGCAGCAGCTTACTGTTTTTCGATCACATCAGTTCAAGAAAAGAAAAATAGAGCGATCGCCTCATATACATCTCAACTGGCTAGCCTACCTCGTGGCTTTATTAAACGGTTTTTAGGCTCTTATGAAATCTTTTTTAAGGTTGACTAACTGCTGAGGAGAAAAATTCTATGCGGATATTACATATTATCAATCATGTGCAGAACATTGGTAATGGAATTGTCAATGTAGCAATAGATTTGGCTTGTTTACAAAGTCAAGATGGTCATACTGTGGCTGTAGTTTCAGATGGAGGAGAATATGAGGCATTATTAGGATTTCATGATGTCAGACACTGGCAATTAAGTCAGTCTAGGGAACCCCTAAATCTTCTCAAAGCTGCTTGGCGTTATCGACAGATTGTGCAAGAATTTCAGCCAAATATTGTCCATGCACATATGATGACAGGAGTTGTACTAGCAGGGATTTGCAAAAGCGGCTGTAAGTACAATTTAGTTTCTACAGTACATAATGAGTTCCAGCGTAGTTCAGTCCTCATGGGATTGGCGGATCGGGTAATTGCAGTCAGTCACGCAGTCGCTAAATCAATGGTGCGGCGAGGTATACCACAAAAAAAGCTGCGGGTAATATCCAACGGGACATTAAACAGTCCCCGACATCGCAACATTCAAGATTACCAACCGCTACCCCTACAGCGTCCAGCAATTACCACTGTGGCCGGGATGTATACCCGCAAAGGAATTGTGGAGTTAATTACGGCTTTTAGCAAAATTGCGGCAGAATTTGCCCAGGCACATCTATACTTAGTTGGAGATGGGCCAGATCGCTCCTTGTTTGAGACAATGGCGCAAGATACAGTTTATAGCGATCGCATTCATTTTGAAGGTTTCCAGGCAGAACCGCAACGTTATATGCTAGCAACCGATATTTTTGTCCTGGCTTCACACTACGAATCCTTTGGTTTAGTGTTAACAGAGGCGCGGGAAGCAGGTTGTGCAATTATCGCCAGCGATGTAGACGGTATTCCGGAAACTTTAGATAATCGCCAAGCTGGTATTTTAGTTCCACCTCAAGATAGTCAGACTTTAGCAACAGCTTTAACACAATTACTCAAAGATCCTGTAGAGTTACACAGGTGGAAATGTCGCGCCCAAGAAAATTTACAGCGTTTCAGTGCGGCGCGTGCGAATCAAGAAACGCTGGAATTATACAATGAATTAGCTACAAACTACAATGCCCCGCAAGTAGTAACCAGAAAAAAAATTTTAACTGGTAAATAACTCAAGGTTTGTAGTGAGGACTATAGTCCTCTCTACGAGACGCTACACGGTAAAGTCCAGAAAATTTGGGCTGTTGTTTGATTTGTCAGTCCTTAATTTTCTGCTAATAGTGCCTTTGTTGCTGATACCCCTGCTTTTTGCAATTGTCGCTTGGTTTGAAACAGCAATAAACCTAAAATACCTGCGTGTCCCAGAATTGCTAGAAAAGCATCCATGACATTTAAGGAATAATTAGTTGGTGGGAATAAAAATATGGATGGTGCAACTATCGAAAAGAACCACAGGAAACTTTGGTTACTAGGATCGGAAAACAACATGAATAAAACAATCGGTGGCAAGATAATTACCGCCCCCACAATGCCATTAGTCCATAATAATCGCTGCTCATTTTTCATGAATAAAAGGAGTTGGGCTAAGGCTGCATAGATCAGCACTAAACTAAATGCAAAAATTAAAGCTGCAAAAGCACTAATTTTGTCCCATCCATGACTTGATGCCAGAGAAAGAGAAATATATACACTTATACTGGTAATAGCAATTAAAGCATTGATGGCGATCGCCAGTACACTCGGACTTTTTTCACCCCAAATTAAATCCTTGATTAACTTGCGCTTACCGGGATGTTTCACACTATAAATGTGCTGATATCTAGCCCAATCTTGTAGGGTTTGGTGATTCGGGGTAAGGGCAGCAATCAGATATAAAAACAGCCCCGAATTTAGCAAGAGCAAAATAAAAAAGTTTTCCTTTACCTCTGAATGCCAATTGGCACAGCCTAAAGTAATTATAGCACAGCTAGTAGTTAGTAAATAACTCTGCTGTTTACTCAACATTGTGGCATTTTGATCACGATAGCAACGTTGTAGAGATTGCCAGATAAAGTAAATTCCCATGAAGTAAATCGATAAAGTAAAACCGATGCTGAGGGCAAAACTATCTCCTAATGGGAGACCGAACCCATGAAAATCAGCAAGTGTGGAACTGTCTGAAAAATGGGCAATAAAATATTTTGGACTAATTAGCCCAAATACTAGCAATGGATGATTCCTTGTAATACTATGTTTTAGTAATGCTTCAGTAAAGAGCAGAAAACCCAACATGAACGTGCTTCCTAACCAAGATTGAAACCCGTTTAGCCAAGAACCTACTAAGCCAAAGAGTAATGCACTACTGTAGTAAAAAAAGGTAGCGGCGAGCAAGATTAGATAAAACACAAAAATTTGATTCAAGGGTAATTTTGCATTCAAACCTAACCAAAAATGGAACGGAATTGCTAGCAATACTAAAATATACAAAAGGATGGGAACACCTAAAATTTTACCAAGGAGAATACTTTGGGGGGATTGGGGGCTAAGACGAATAAAATTTAGTGTATCTCGCCTTTCTTCGGTGGCTAAGTCATTGATGAGTAAATAAGTTCCACCGACTAAAACGACAAAAATTGTCATCAAACTGAGCAAATTAAAAATATCTTGATACCATAATTGCCAATTCATAATGACATGATCGTAATTATCTAAAATACAGTCTGCTATACCATATTCAAGTTTACCTGTACAATACTTATGAGAAAATGGCAATTCGATCAGGGTTGACGGCAGTTTAGCTTGAAAAACCATGAAGAGTATAAACTGACCCAGCAAAGATATAGATATTGCTAACAGCACGTTGCGAATTTTTAACCGCCCTTTAAGTTCTCGTAAGAATTGAGGGTTTAATTCGCCTAGTTTATCCATGAAATTGAGCATAATTGGCAACTCCAAAAATAGACAATCATAATTCTTGACTGCTGAGGATGCTTATTTGTGTCCTAATTTTGAGAAAAGACTTTCTCCGTCTTCTTGAGTGTAGTAAAAATCCCAGATAGTTCAGTTAAGCCTAAAAGTCAGCGTCTCGGTAGGTTGGGTTTTGTTCCTCAAGCCAACACCAAAAAATCCTGGTTTCTTTGGGTTTTACTTCGTTCTATCCAACCTACAAATATTTTATTTTTTCAGAGTAATAAAATAACGCTAATTTTCTGCTAATAGTGCCTTTGTGGCTGATACCCCTGCTTTTTGCAATTGTTGCTTGGTTTTAAACAGCAATAAACCTAAAATACCTGCGTGTCCCAGAATTGCTAGAAAAGGAGTTATTACACCTAATGAATTATTAGTTGGTGGATATAAGAACAGGGTTGGTGCATTTATAGAAAATAACCACAGAAAACTTTGGTTTCCAGGATCGGAAAACCACATGAATAAAACAATCGGTGGCAAGATAATTACCGCCCCCAAAATGCCATTAGTCCATAATAACCTCTGCTCATTTTTCATGAATAAAAGTAATTGAGCTAAGGCTGCATAGATAACTACTAAACTAAATGCGAAAATTAAAGCTGCAAAACCATTAATTTTGTCCCATCCATGACTTGATACCAGAGAAATATATACACTTGTACTGGTAATAGCAATTAAAGCATTGATGGCGATCGCGAGTACACTCGGACTTTTTTCACCCCAAATTAAATCCTTGATTAACTTGCGCTTACCTGGATGTTGAACATGATAAATGTGCTGATATCTCGCCCAATCTTGTAGGGTTTGGCGATTCGGCGTAAGGGCAGCAATCAGATAGAAAAACAGCCCAAAGTTCAGAAATATTAAACTTAATAAAGCTTCTACATCTAGATTATTGAAGCATCCTAACGTAATCGCTGTAAAGCTAGTAGTGAGTAAATAACTCTGCTTTTTACTCAAAATTGTGACATTAGGCGTATGATAGCAACGTTCTATAGATTGCCAAATAAAGTAAATTCCAATGGAGTAAACCAATACACTAAAGCCGGCTGTAATGGTAAAACTCTTTCCTAATGGTAGACCGAACAAATGCAAATCAGCTAGGCTGAAACTGTTGTCATAATTAGGAATAAAATATTGGGGATTAATTAGTCTGAATACTGCTGGAATCTCCGTTTCATTACCATGCAAATCTTTCTGAGTCAAGATCAAAAACAGTGTGAGGAAGCCACTTCCTAACCAAGCTTGAGAACGACCTAACCAAGAACTTACTAAGCTAAATAGTAATGCGCTACTATAGTAGAAAATACTAGCAGCGAACAAAATCACATAAAAAAACAAAATTTGATTCAAGGGCAATTTTGCATTTACACCTAACCATACATGGAAAGGAATTGCCAGTAATATGAACATATTCCCCAGAATGGGAACTCCCAGCATTTTACCAAAAAGAATACTTTGAGATGATTGTGGACTCAGACGAATAAAATTTAATGTGGTTCGCCGTTCTTCGGTAACTAAATCATTGATGAGTGCATAGGTTCCACAGATGATAATGGCTATTATTTCAATCACACTGAGCCAACTATAAGGAAGTAGTGATTCCCCGTCTAGGGCAAATGCTAAGAATATGAACTGAAATACAAAAGATATAAATCCTACTAACAAAACATTGCGTTTTTTTAAGCTTCCTTTAATTTCTCGGAATAATTGAGGGTTTAATTCGCCTAGTTTGTACTTGAGATTGAGCATAATTGGCAACTCCAAAAATAGAAAGTGTAATTATTGATTGACTAAGGGACTTCCAAGGAATAAAATCCCCAATTAATTTGTAGTAACATACCATTATCCTTAAGCTTCTGGTGGGTTACGCTGCGCTCACCCACCTTACAATTTTTGGGGAATTTATTTTTTGGTGTTCCCTAAGATGCTTGTTTGTGTCCTAATTTGAGGAAAATACTTTCTAAGTCTTCTTGAGTGCAGTGAAAATCAGTGATGGGAATACCGGAAACAATTAGCGATCGCAATAAATCAGCGCTATCTTCCTCTGTACCCGAAAAATTGACTCGCAAGCTGTTTGTACCGAGTATTTTCTCCCATTGTTTCACCAAGGGATAATTTTTTAATTCACTTTCCAGAGATTCTAAATTCCCCAGAGTTGATAAAATAATTTGTGGCTGAGAAAGGCGTTTGTAAAGTTCTGGCAATGAAGTACTTTCTACTAAAAAACCCAACTCCATAATTCCTACAGAAGTACACAGTTCGGCTAAATCACTGAGAACATGGGACGAAATTAAAATTGTCATCCCGGCTTCTTGCAAGGATTTGATGATTTGCCGAAACTGCATTCTCGCAATCGGATCAAGTCCAGAAACAGGCTCATCTAAAAGTAGTAAAATTGGTTCGTGAATAATCGTCCGTGCTAAACTCAAACGCTGTTTCATCCCCCGTGATAGGGTAGAAATCAGACTGTGACGTTTATTCTCCAGTTGTATAAGTTCTAAAACTTCATGTAAGCGTTGAGTTCGCCGTGGTTCTCGCAAACGATACAGCCGGGCAAAATAATCTAAGTAATCCCAGACGGTTAAATCTTCGTATAGGGGATAGTCATCAGGTAAGTAGCCCAGGTGACGCTTGAGTTGAGAGTTACTTTTGTCAAGTCGCAGGCGATCGCCATTAATATAAATCTCACCCGTAGTTGGTTCTTCCGCAGTAGCCAACATTCGGATGAGAGTGGTTTTACCAGCACCATTGGGGCCAATTAATCCATAGACTTCACCTGCGGGGATTTCTAAATCAACATCATTGACAGCAACGTGTCGTTCAAATTGCTTTGTTAATCCACAGGTCTGAATTGCTAATTCTTTTACCATAGCTGCTACAGTAGGGCGGTTGTTAAAATATTAACTTATCCTTTGTATACAGCCTTTTTTAGTCTGGTTTCGGAAATTGCAACTAATTTTTTTATTCAAGTCTTTGGGCGTAATCACCACAGAATCTGCTGGATATCAATTCTAGCTATTGCCATTGCACGGGAAAGCGATCGCCTGTTTGCTGAATAAACTTGTCTAATTGTTCTAAACTCAATGTCCCAGGGACTGGGTAACGAGCTGAAATCGTGCGTTTGAGGTCGGTATAATAACGAATTAATGTCGCGAAATTTCGGGGGAAATCTGACTCTACCATGCCGATGAATTCACCGCGCTGGCGTGCGTAATTCAAGACTTCGCGCCATTGTTCGATGCTAGGTAAACCCACTGACTCGACCCCGTGAGAGAACAGGGACATGAAAATTTCATCGTATGGGTCAGCTTTGCGAAGATAATCTTTAATCTCATCTAGAGAAGATTCCATGTTAAACTTCAGCCAGAATGGTACTGAGCCAGTACGTAAAGCCCACATGGGTTCTAGTAAAATAGACGACTCTACCAGTAATCGGTTAGCAGTGATTCCTCGTTGTTTGTACCACCAACGATAAAATTCCGCGACAAAAGGACTGAGGTGTTCTGGTTCTTGAAAGATGATCCGCCGGACATGATAACCGTGATTGTGGGCAAATTTTTCCACATCTTCGCGCAGGGTAGCTTCAAAACCCCACTCAGCTTCTGGTGTTTCTCCATCTGGTTTTGGTGCGTCCCAGGATTGCCGATGTGAGTAATCAGTCACGCGATCGCTTGGTGTTGCACCACCCAACCCCCCAAACTGAAAGATGTGGCGATCGCCAATTCTGGTTGTCGGCGAAGTTCGTTGACACTCTACCAAAAAAATCGTCCCGCCTCTGGTGAGTTTCTTTTCTAAAAACCGCTTGTAAGTTGAACTCAGACGCAAATACTTCGCCCGAAAATAGTTCATTCCCCGCATAGTCAAGCGGTCTTGACTGGGGTCATACATATGATGTAATTGCAAATCAGGATTGGCATCCAGCAGCGGCTGGGCTTTCTCTCTACCCCACTCCATCGCCTTTTTCGGTTCATCGGGATGCAGTTCAGGATACAGCACCGGAATCAAAAAAGTTTGTGGTAGCCAAGGCATACCCAGCGCCGCGCATAGATGCACCAGCGCCCCACTCGCAGAACCAATGGCGATCGCCTGATATTCATTTTGGGGATATTCATTGACCATCCACTCCGAGACGACCTCAGAACTGACATCTCCCAATCGTCCCGGCGGAATTGATTCACCTGCACTACTAACTGTATAAATTGTCTCTTTAGCTTGTTGGGGTAACTGGTTCAGAACAGTAGCAATTGCTTCTATAGCAGGTGGCATCGTCCCTATTCCGGGAAAATCATCTCCGCGTAGGTAAGCAGCAGTGGCACGTAACATTGCCGTCCCAGAGTCAAATCCGGCAATATAAGGCGGAGCGACCCGGAACTTGGCCATAAAGGAAGCTAACATCCGGTTATACATAGGCCTTTGCATTTAATCTCTCCTTTTCAATCAAATGTGATTCTGTAGCTTCAATAAAGGCGCGAGTTACACGGGCTAATTCCAGAGGTCTGCTGTAATTCAGGGTAATGACAAAGAAGCAGAGGGGAGCAAGCTTTCTTGTTTAGACGAGATCAAGTGCATCTCTGCTTTAAGAAAGGGGTAAACCAATTTTCTGTGCTGTCTCTCTGGCCATATCCCAAACATCTTGGGTAGTGATGCCGCCTGTACCCAACCAATTGCCACTGATGCCTGTATAGTCGTGCATCGGCTCGAATAAATTACCATCAGTCTGAGGAGTTGGCTTGTGATCTTGGAAATGATCCTGATCAACTTGCTTCGCCAGCATCGGTTCAAAAAGGTCAGGTGCCAAGGTTTTCTGCAAAAGCTGCAAGTAAACAGTTTGACCAACGACAATTTCTCGCTCTGGTTTATCCACTAACCCCACAATGGCATCGGCTACTTGTTTGGCTGGATATACGGGGTTCATCGCCTTAATTTGGCGATTAGTATAATTAGCTGCGTGTTGAAAAATTGGTGTGTCAATGGAACCTGGTAATACTGTGCAGACATGAATTTCACGGGCATTGTCTAAATACAATTCCATCCTCAGAGAGTCGGACAGACCACGAATGGCATATTTACTGATGGTGTAGGGGCTGGTGTATGCCTGACCAGTTACGCCGACCACCGAAGAAACATTGATTAAGTTGCCGCTACCTTGTTCACGGAAGTAAGGTAAAGCAGCACGCGCTCCGTAAATATAACCAAATAAATTTGTCTCAATTACTTGTCTAAAAGCTGATGGGGGTGCTTCCTCAAACCGGGCAAATAAGCTGACGGCGGCATTATTTACCCAAACATCAATACGCCCAAAAGAGGCGATCGCTCGCTGTGCTAATGCTTGGACTGCTGACTCATTTGTGACATCAGTAGGCATGGCTACAGCAGTCGCACCTAGACGTTGGCACTCTTGAGCAACTTCCTGCAAAGCCGTTTCATTCCGTGCTGCTAGCAGTAATGTTGCCCGCTGCTTGGCAAACTCCCGCGCTGTGGCACGTCCAATGCCGCTCGATGCACCTGTAATCACAATGACTGAATTATGGATCGGTCGTGGCATATTGCTGACTCCTTAAGCGATCGCCTAATTTAGGGCAAATTTCTAGTTGATTTGGTAAAAATTTGTTATTTTTAATAACTACCCTCTTGTTTATTTGCTTTTATCCTTTTATTTTTATAGCTAGTTATTTCTGAGTTTGATATTAAAAACTCTCGTACTAATGTTACAAAAAATATTTACATTCTTATGACAATCTGAAGATAGATATTAATTATCTTCATGAGGAATTTCTTGAAATTAGTTATGGCAATTTTCACCGCAATAGCTTGTTAGCAAAAGTTAAATTGGGATTACAAATAGAAGTAAGTTGTAGATACATTTAATTTATTCAATTACAGATTAAATCACCAATTTTTCCTCAAATATGACATTAAATAATTGACGAGACTTAAAATTAAAAATATATCTATAGATAGAAATTTAGCCAAATCGAGAGGCTCAAATCCCCAATTCCGGCAAGAGAAGAGGGAATATTTCTCGTTCGTAAGTTGTTAAGTTAATTGTTTAATATTATTTGTAATGTTCAATACTTAAAAATTTTACATAAATCTACCTCTGATTACCTGGCTGGTTAAACAATGCCTCTTCCCACTGATAGAATAAAAACCATGATTGCCGAGTTAAATTAGCATTATTTGCTTATTCTTTAACTACACCTTCTTCAACTCATAAAATTCAGGAAACATCAGACGGGAGCCAAGAGGGTGAGTTCGTGGCTTAGGCATTCAAGTAATTAAGTACACGTCTTAAGTATTCTCTGTGAATATTCTGTGAATATGGAGTTGATTATCGAACCGCCTTGGCGCTAGCCTCTCCCTTTGGGAGAAGAAGCCAAGAACGCCAAGGAACAGAGGAATGAACAAAACTCTGCGAACCTTTGCGTTACCTTAGCGCCCCTCTGCGTTTAAAACCCCGACGATTTACGGTGCTAGTCTGGCTTTGCCTTGACGCTGCTTTTCATACCATTGTGCGATCGCAGGTGTCCAATCAGCAAAATGAGGCCACATCATTTCACACAACTGTTGAATTTCCAATTGAGCATCCTTTTTATTTCTCATATCACAAAAGTGCATGAACGACCTTAAATTGAAACTCACGACAAAATGCTGGCGATAATCAAAAGGTACTTTTCCTCTAGCGTGTTCCTCAGACATTCCCCCCTCAAAATCAGCTTTGTAACGCTTCGCTGCTTCGAGACACCATTCTAAATCTGCGGCGCGTTGTTCTGGTGAATAGAAATACTTTTTGCCTTGTCTATCAGAGTAATCACCAACGGGACGCAGGTAAAATACATCTTCTATATCTTTTTTACCTGCTACTACATCAATAAACTGGTTCCCCGTGTAACGGAAGGAGTTATGAACTACAATTCCATTAGCAACAAAATTATGCCAGGAACCTTCTACTTCTAGATCGTAAGTCATTTGTTGACCCAGGTATTCTACACTCTTCACCTTGACCGGATGTGACTGTAATTTTTTTTCTGTATTTACTATAGGATCATAAGATTTTCTGTAAAGCCCGTTTCCTACTACTGCCATACCATTACACATCAAGTAGGATGGCTTAGTCATTTCGATTACAGTACCATCAATATTAGTGACTAAACCAACTGCGTCACCCATTGTTTGCCAGCCCTCTAATGTAAATAGGCGATGATTAACGGTGCAATCTAAGGTTTTTCCATCCTCCAAAGTGACTCGATAGACAGGTTGAAGACCACTGCACATTACATCTTTAATATGCCCAACTTCAAACAAGCCAGTTTCTTCGTTCAGAACTCGCAGGCGCATTTTGCGAATACGTTGTTTACAATCGCGCCGATATTGACCAGGTGCTTCTCCATTCCTACCCCGAATCGACCTTTGACGGATTGCTTTTTCTCCGTTAGTCCATCTGTCGTATAGTTCTCCAATTGTTTTTTTCAGCTTCTGGTTAGTGTTCCCTTCACAGTTAACAAAAGTAATTTCAGTATTGGCGGACAAGCACTGAACATCAAATGATACGCCGACCCGATGTGTACGAGCCTGTTGCATGACACTGTGGGGAAAATAACCACAGTTAAAAACAATCTGGGGATGCTCCAGCGGTCCATAATGTCCCCGCTCACCGGCTAACAGTCGCTTAACAATAATTTCGCCACATTGTGACTCCGTAGGCCATGAGTCGCGCTCGTCATATACGAAGCCATCGGTATAGTCTTGGTGCATCGCAGCGTAAACCACTTGCTGCGGGTTTGGTGTTTTGGCAATAACCTCTACTCGGAATCGATGCATTGATAAATTGAAACCTGTTCGTGAAACGTCTTTGTCAACCCGATTCACTATGATATCTCGTTCAGGAGTGCGAAGAAAATAAAGTACACAAACCTCACCCCCAGCCCCTTGCTAAGGAGAAGGGAGAAAGAGGTCAAAAACCAGATTGCCCATGATTCAGAAAAGTTTACTCAGATACTTTACAAAATTTAATAGATTTGTTACAGTTGTTTACATACACAGAGCAGACAGGAAAAATCATATGCGTACCAATACAACTGTTATTGATGACCAAGGTCTCATGAACAACTTTGCAATAGAACCAAAGGTTTATGTAGACGAGCAAGGCGATCGCACCGGGTTTACTCCCTACGCCGAACTACTCAACGGTCGTTTAGCAATGATTGGTTTCGTCTCTCTGATTGCATTAGAAGTATTCACAGGACACGGTATCATCGGCCTTTTGACCAGCCTGTAAAAACTAATCTTGAAAATTGAATATCTAACAAATGTAGAGACGGGAAAATTCCTGTCTCTAATTTTATGTCTAGCCATCATTAATGCGTACACTAAATAATAGAGAAAAAAAGGTTAGGGACTCAGAATTGTCCCCTACTCTCCACTCCCTACTCCTCACTCCCCATTTTCTATGGCTTTAACTGCATCTACAATGTTGCCATTAGGCACGGAAGCACCAGATTTTCATCTACCCGAAGTAGTATCTGGAGAAACAATTTCTCTGGACACTTTTGCTGATCAAAAAGCATTGTTGGTCATGTTCATTTGTCGCCATTGCCCATTTGTCAAACATATCCAACAAGAATTAGCCCGTCTAGGAAAAGATTACCTCTCCAGTGATTTAGGAATTGTGGCCATTAGCGCCAATGATGCGGAAAAATATCTAGATGATGCACCAGAGTCTTTAAAAGCAATGGCGATAGAACTTGATTTTAAGTTTTCCTTGTGTTATGACGAAACTCAAGAAATTGCCAAAGCTTATACAGCAGCTTGCACACCTGATTTTTTTATATTTGACGTAGAACGCAAACTCGCTTATCGGGGACAATTGGATGATAGCCGTCCCAGTAATGGTAAACCCGTGACGGGTGCAGATTTACGTGGGGCGATCGCATCCGTGTTGGCGGATAACCCCGTTACAATTGAACAAAAGCCCAGTATTGGTTGCAATATTAAATGGAAACCTGGTAACGAACCCAGTTATTTTGGTTAATCCAACTCCTAGTAAAGCACGGCGTTAATAAACCACCCATGTCAAAAATTTATTTTTGACTTTTGACTTTTGACTTCCGCGCAGCGGCGGCGTTAATGTTTAATTTCCAGATTGAGGATGTAGCTTCCCATCTGGACTTGATCTGCCCATAATTCGTATTCCACCCGTAAATGCTCTGGTAAGTGGTGTCCGTTCAGTGACAGAGTTTTTGTGAAATTTCGTAAACGAATGGGATTATGAGGTTGCAATGACTCAGTGGGTAGCCAATAACGGCTCACACCATAAACGCCTTGCTCCCAGAAATGACGATAACTAACTTGACCGTTACCTTGCATGGTCATAATTACCCGATAGGGGGAAATCTCCAGCCACAAAATTCTGGGGCTGTTGGGGGCTTGAGCTTGGCTCTGATTTTCGGGACAGATGTCTTCTGAACTCAAAGAACTTGCCAGTTCGCAGGTAATTAAAGGCGGTGCTGTCAATAGTAAATGAAATCGATCAGTGTCTTTTTGATACAATGTACCCGCAGTTTCCACAACAGACCAGAATGGCAGGTCAGTGGAAATAAGTGATAAACATACGGGCTTACGGTGATGGGTCAGCATGGGAGCGATAGGGGCTAAAAGCTATTGAACAAAATGAAATTAACACCAGTATCTTTTACAGTCAGAATCAACCAGTAAATAGTCAAACATCCTTCATATTAACTGAAGATCCTGATTTGGTAAGCCAAATAAATCCAGGTAAAAATAAATAAAAGATTATAAATTTAAACACCTTCTCTGGTGCTATAAATAAAATTTTTTGGCAAAATGTTAAGTGAAATTTGCAAGAAACACAAGACCCCTGAGAGTGATTTTTGCCAAGAACAAAAGTATTAAGTGAGGATTCATCATCTACTAGGTCGATTTTGACAAATTTCCGCGAACAAAAAGCGATAGGATACTATGCAGGAAGTGTCCAGTCGTGGCAAATTTAGTCGCTGATGAACTTCCGGTGTATCCAAGAAGTGTAAACTCATGTCGGCTGCTGTCATCACTGTAGAAACTCAAAAAGACCTTTCTCAGAAGTTAATTATCCAGCGACCCTCTGCTGGACTGTCCTTACAGGGTTGTATCCGTGTCCCTGGTGATAAATCTATATCACATCGGGCTTTAATGTTAGGCGCGATCGCTGAAGGTGAAACGCAGATCCAAGGGCTGCTGTTAGGCGAAGATCCCCGCAGCACTGCAAGCTGTTTTCAAGCTATGGGAGCGCAAATTTCGGAACTGAATACCGAATTAGTTACAGTTCAGGGTATTGGTTTGGGACAATTGCAAGAACCAGTGGATGTGTTGAATGCTGGCAACTCTGGTACTACACTCAGACTGATGTTAGGGCTTTTGGCTTCTCATCCAGGGCGGTTTTTTACGGTCACAGGGGATAGTTCTTTGCGATCGCGTCCCATGTCCCGTGTAGTTAAACCGTTGCAACAAATGGGCGCAGAGATTTGGGGACGTAAGGGTAATTCCTTAGCACCCTTAGCAGTTCAAGGACAAGCCCTGAAACCAACTCATTACCATTCCCCCATCGCTTCCGCCCAAGTGAAATCCTGTATCTTACTTGCGGGTTTATTAACAGCAGGAAAAACCACCGTCACCGAACCCGCTCTTTCTCGTGACCACAGCGAACGGATGTTACGGGCTTTTGGTGCAGAACTCAGTATTGATCCAGACACCAATAGCGTCACCGTCATCGGACCGGCGCAACTACGTGGGCAAAAAGTCATTGTTCCTGGGGATATCAGTTCCGCAGCCTTTTGGTTAGTCGCTGGCGCGATTGTTCCCGGTTCGGAATTGGTAGTGGAAAATGTTGGTGTTAATCCCACCCGCACGGGGATATTAGAAGCTTTAGAACTCATGGGGGCTGACATTCAACTGGAAAATCAGCGCGAAGTCGCTGGGGAACCAGTCGCGGATTTAAGAGTGCGTTCCAGTGGTTTAAAAAGCTGCACCATTGCCGGGGATATCATTCCCAGAATGATTGATGAGATTCCCATTTTAGCAGTAGCGGCAGTATTTGCCGAAGGTACAACGGTTATTCGGGATGCAGAGGAATTGCGAGTTAAAGAAAGCGATCGCATTACCGTGATGGCGCAGCAACTCAATAAAATGGGTGCAAAGGTGAGTGAATTACCCGACGGTATGGAAATCACTGGCGGTACTCCCTTAGTGGGTACTGATGTCGATAGTTATACAGATCATCGCATTGCCATGAGTTTAGCGATCGCATCTTTAGTTTCCACCGGAATCACCACCATTCACCGTGCAGAAGCCGCCGCCATTTCTTACCCCGACTTCACCGCCACACTACAAGGAATACTGAATACATAAGTAAAGTGTGACACACATAATTGTGTGCATCAACATCAATATCGTGGGGTGGGCTTCTAGCCCGCCTAGAACAGGCAAGACTTGTACTGAGCTTGTCGAAGTATGCCTGATGCACTACTTTAGCTGTGTCGCGCCAGAAGCTGCTATTTTGTACCCACTTCATCCCGGTTATGAGGCGCATCAAAATCAATCACAGGGCCTTTCGGCACAATGCGGGTGGGGTTAACATTGGGATGACTTCTGTAATAATGCCGTTTAATGTGGTCAAAATTACAAGTTTCCTTCACACCCGGTAATTGATAAAGTTCTTTGAGATAATTCCACAAATTAGGATACTCAACTATCCGACGTATATTGCATTTAAAATGCACATAATAAACTGCATCGAAACGCAGCAAAGTAGTAAACATACACCAATCAGCTTCAGTCACTTGATCCCCGCAGAGATAGCGCTGTTTTCCTAATATAATCTCCCAGTCATCAAGGGCGGCAAATAACTCTGTTACCGCCTGATCATAAGCTGATTGAGAAGTAGCAAATCCCGCCCGATATACCCCATTATTGATCGGTTGGTAAATAGCATCAATCGTCTCGTCAATTAGTTTTTGTAAACTTTCTGGATAAAAATTGATATCTTCTTGAGCAAAAGCATTGAATTGGGTATCAAACATCCGCATAATTTCGCGGGATTCATTATTGACAATTGTCCCCTTTTCCTTGTCCCATAATACTGGCACTGTTACCCGTCCACTGTAGTTAGGATCAGCTTTCAGATAAAGTTGCCAAAGATATTTAGTACCATTGACCGTATCAGGAATCGCACCTGATTCATCAGTAAATTCCCAACTGTTTTGCTCAATTTCCGCCCCAACTACCGATAGCCCAATCACATCTTCTAGTCCTTTTAATTGGCGGATAATTGCAGTCCGACAAGCCCAAGGACAAGCCCAAGAAATATATAAATGATAGCGACCTGGTTCAGCCTTAAAACCACTAGAGCCATCTGTTGTAATCTGATCACGGTAAGTTGTTGATGGGCGGATAAATTTACCTTCTGAATCTTCTTGATCCCGTCTTGATATCCACTGACCATCCTTGAGGATTCCCAAACCCATATATCTCTCCTTTTTCAGTTATCAATTATCAGTTATCAGTTAAGAGACATCATTGCATAGAAATCTCTTACTCAATCTACTTGATAACTGTTCACTGTTCACTGTTCACTGATTCAACCCTCCCTAATCATTGCTATTCATAATTTTTGGGACTTTGAAAAAATCGCCTTCTTGTTCAGGCGCACCATTCAAGATAGCTTCTCGCTCAGGATATGGTTGTAACTCATCTTTTCGAGTCACATTACTGACATCAATTGCCCGTGTTGTCGGCAGTACATTACTGACATCTACTTCATTCAACTGCTCGATATAATCCAAAATACTTCCCAGTTGAGTAGTGAATTGCTCCTCTTCTGCTGATGTTAATTCTAAACGAGCCAGCAGAGCTACTTTGTGAACTTGTTCGCGATCAATCATGGTTCCTGAATAGTTAATTTTATTTTCTTTTTTTGTCAATTAGACCGACAAAGCAACTTGTTCCAAACTACATCTTGCCCCCTCCTCGCTTACCTACGGTGTACACACATCCTGATCCAAAAAGGGTTTCCAGCCCTACAAACCGAATTTTACTGTAAATCCGGTTCCCCTCCTCG